>CAZBTA010000139.1:9581-13510 GCA_964494515.1 uncultured Bryobacter sp. | reverse complement strand
TTCTTGTCAAACTTCGCCACCTGCGGATTGCCGCTGAGTGTCAACTGGTTGCCACCACCGAGCTTGATCAACTCGTTGTTGGTGTTTACGGCGACTTCGCCGTCGTAAACCTTTACCGCGCCCGGCGTCATCTCAAGCCGGTAGAGGCCAGCCTTGCGAACCGTTACCGTGCTCGCGCCCATCTGCACCTGCAGGCTTGAATCCTTGCCCAGTTCGGCAACTTCGAGCAGTGCGGTGCCTTCAAGCAGAGCGATACGGGTGGCCAGAACGGAGTTCGACTCCATCTTTACGGCCGAGTTTTCGCCCATTCGGAGAAAGCTGCCAGGAGCAAGCAGCAGTTCGACGCGACCTTCGGTCGTGCGCAGCACCTCTCCGTTTTTGAGGTCAGGAAATTTGTTGGGCTTGATCTCAAGCGCCTGATCGTTGATTGTTGCCTCGCCATCGAGGTAATGAACGACACCGGCTTTTGCTGACAGCACGCTTTGAGCCATGGCGGTTAGGCCGCTAAGCGCTAGGGCGATCACTAGTTTTTTCACTGCATCTTCTCCTGTGCCTAATACTGACTGGAATAAACTTTGGTGTCAAGGATGTGTAAATCCATGAAATGGTTTCACTTTTTTCTCGCAGCTACCCTCGCCGCCCAGACGGTTGAACCGATTCCGGGCTCACGCAACAAGGCCGAGCGCCTCGAATGGTTTCGCGACCTCGGTTTCGGCATGTTCATACACTGGACACTCGACTCGCAATTGGGCCTTGAAATCAGCCATTCCATGGTCGGCGCGAGCGAAGACTACCTGCGTCGCTACGTGGAGGAATTGCCCAAATCCTTCAATCCCCACAAGTTCAATCCCACCGACTGGGCGCGTCTGGCCAAGCTGGCCGGCATGAAGTACGTCGTCTTCACCTCAAAGCACCACAACGGTTTTGCCATGTTCAAGACGGCCACGACCCCGTTCAACATCATGCGGACGCCATTTGGTCGTGACATTACCGGGGAGACCTTGCATGCCTTCCGCAATGCCGGTATTGCGCCCGGGCTCTACTTCTCGCCCGACGACTTCTGGTGGCTCCGCGAGAACCGCATTCCGCTGCAGCGGCACATCCCCGCCGTCTCCCCAGCCAACAACCCCGGGCTGCTCAAGCATGACCAGGCGCAGGTGCGCGAGATCATGACCCAATACGGCGACATCGATGTCATGTTCTTTGACGGTCCGTGGGATGGGCTACGCGAGCTGGCCTGGGACATCAACCCGAACCTCATCGTCACCCGCGGCGGCATCGCCACCCCCGAGCAGTTCGTGCCCGGTGTGGCGCTCGACGGGCCGTGGGAGAGCTGCATCACGATGGGCAACTCCTGGCCCTACAAGCCGACCAACGAGAACTACAAGAGCGGCACCGAGCTCATCTCGCTGCTGGTCGAGACCCGCGCCAAGGGCGGCAACCTGTTGCTCAACGTCGGGCCCAACGGCGACGGGGAGATCCCCGAGGAGCAGCGCCGGCGGCTTGAGGAGATCGCTCTCTGGATGTTCATCAACGGCGAGGCGATCTATGGCGTGCGGCCCTGGGTGGTGACCAACGAGCAGGACTACTGGTTCACCCGCAAGAAGGGCACCAATACCGTCTACGTCATCGTCAAGCCGAAGGAGCGTTGGAAGTACGGCGAGTGGAAGGAGATCTCGCTCAAGAGCATCAAGGCCACGCCGACCACCAAAATCAGCGTTTTGGGCCAAAACGACGAAGTGCTCGAATACCAGCCCACGGTGAAGCCGAAGAGCACCTTCCGCCAGCAGGGCGACACGCTGGTGCTGCGGGCGATGCACGCCCAGCGGCTGTACACCAACCGCGCCTGGCCAAATCCGGTGGTGATCAAGCTCGAGAATGTCGAAGCCGCTTTGGAGCCGCCGAAGATTGAAACCACCAGCGACTTTGCTGCCAACCTGATCTCGCTCGGCGGGGCGGCATCAGTCGAGGTGCGTTTTGAGTATCAGGACATCACCGGCTACGACCTCACCGAGCGGCCCAACAACTGGAAGCCGCTACCGGCTCAGACCGTGACCCGGCCGGGGGTGGTGCGAGTGCCGGCGCCAAAAATGGAGGCCGGTCACTCTTACGAGTACCGGCCTGTGGTGAAGCATCCTTTGCTCGAGGTTTACGGCTCGAGCGTGCGGGCGTCCTCGCCCAGGTAAACCTGGCGGGGACGGCTGATCTTGGTGTCTTCCTTGGACTGTTCTTCCCAGTGGGCGAGCCAGCCGGCCGTGCGCGGGATGGCGAACAGGACGGTGAACATCTCGGGGCGGAAGCCCATCGCCTCGTAGATGATGCCCGAGTAGAAGTCGACGTTCGGGTAGAGGCGGCGCTTGACGAAGTACTCGTCGCTGAGGGCGATCTTCTCGATCTCGCGGGCGATGTCGACCTTCGGGTTGCGGCCGGTGACGGCAAAGACGCTATCGGCCGTCTCCTTGATCACCTTGGCGCGCGGGTCGTAGTTCTTGTAGACGCGGTGGCCAAAGCCCATCAGCTTGCGCTCACCCTTCTTGACGCTGGCGATGAAGTCCGGGATGTGATCGGGCGAGCCGATCTCGTCGATCATGCGCAGCACCTCTTCGTTGGCCCCGCCGTGGAGCGGGCCACTGAGGGCGGCCGCGGCGCCGGCCATCGACAGGAACGGATCCGCCTGCGAGGAACCGATGACGCGCATGGTGGACGTCGAGCAGTTCTGCTCGTGGTCGGCGTGGAGGATGAACAGGATGTCGAGGGCGCGGGCCAGCACTTCATTGGCCTGGTACTTCGGCTCGGCCATCTTCCAGAGCATGTTCATGAAGTTGCCGGTGTAGCTGAGGTCGTTGTCCGGGTAGACGAACGGCAGGCCGTTGGTGTGGCGGAAGGCGTAGGCGGCCAGCGTCGGCATCTTGGCGATCAGGCGGATGGCCATCAGCTCACGCACGGCCGGGTCCTCTACGTTGCGGGCGTCCGGGTAGAACGTGCTGAGCGCGGCAATCGAGCTGACCAGCATGCTCATCGGATGGGCATCGTAGCGGAAGCCCTCCATGAACTTCTTCATGTTCTCGTGAATGAAGGTGTGGCGCGAGACCCGTGCCGTGAAGGTGGCCAACTGGTCGGCGTCCGGCATGTTGCCATAGAGCAGCAGGTAGGCCGTCTCGAGGAAGCTCGCCTTTTCAGCCAGCTGCTCGATCGGGTAGCCGCGGTAGCGGAGGATGCCGGCATCACCATCGATAAAGGTGATGCGGCTCTCGCAGGCTGCTGTGTTCAAAAAAGCGGGGTCATATGACATGACCCCGAAATCTTTTTCATCCGCCTTTATCTGCCGCAAATCCATGGCACGAATGTTGCCATGCTTGAGCGGTAGCTCATAGGTCTTCTGAGTTCGGTTGTCGGTGATGGTAAGGCTTTCGGTTCCCACGCTGGCGTTTCGCTCCAAACTAAAATTATGTCTCGAATTTGACCGCTCTGGTTTTACATCTATAGAAATAGTTGCCGCATCCCCGTAACGAGATGCAGTTTGTTTCGTCCGTGTTAGAGTAGGCACAATCTGGGTGATGGCTATGAATCGCAATCTCCGCGCCCTTATCTTCATTCTGGTCCTGGCCGGTGCTTGTCTGGCCTTCCAGAGGCGCGGCAGACTGCCGTTCCTGCAGGATGACGACGAGCCGGAGCCGTATCCGACCGACGCCGCCGAGAAGACCGAATGGGTCTTTGCCCGGTTGCGCTACAACTCATATCGGCAGGGTGCGGGAATGTGGGGAGTCCGCGGGAGCTGGTCGACCGATTATCCGAAAGCTGAACGCCACTTTGCCCAGGGCATCCGCCGCCTGTCGCGCGTCCATGTGCGCAGCGTTGAAGAGGTGGTGGACCTCGATACCGACAAAATCTTCGACTACCCGTGGATCTACGGGGTTGAGGTGGGGCAC
>CAZBTA010000139.1:0-9571 GCA_964494515.1 uncultured Bryobacter sp. | reverse complement strand
GACCTGTCGGACTCGCAAGCCGCGAAGCTGCGCGAGTACCTGACGCGGGGAGGGTTCCTGATGGTGGACGACTTCCATGGCTCGATTGAGTGGGAGATCTTCATGCGGTCGATGAGCCGGGTGTTTCCGGAGCGGCCGGTGGTGGATATCCCGAACAGCGATCCGATCTTCCACATGCTGTTTGATCTCGATGACCGGATCCAGATTCCGGGGATCGTGATGTTCTACACGGGGCAGACCTACGAACAGGACGGGGTAAAGGAGAAGTGGGGCGGAATCTACGATGACAAGGGCAGGATCATGGTAGCGATGTGTCACAACATGGATCTCGGCGACGCCTGGGAGCACGCCGATATGCCGCAATACCCGGAGCGGTACACATCGATGGCCTACCGTATTGGCCTGAACTACATCATCTACAGCATGACCCACTAAAAATTGCGAATGTTCGAAACCCTGTTTCTATACCCATACCGTCTCTTCACGAAAGGCGACTTTCTGTTCGCCTCCGGTTGGCCGGTGTGGGCGCTGGTGGGGTTGTGTGTTGCCCTGCTGGCGGGGTGCGCCTGGTCGGTGCGGCGGTATCAGAGCGGACGGCGCTGGGTGACACTGGCGGCACTGCAGGGCGTGGTGCTGTGTCTGCTGCTGTTCATGCTGTGGCGGCCGGCCCTGCGGGTGACGGCGCTTAAGCCCCAACAGAATGTGATCGCCGTGGTGGTGGACGACTCGCGCAGCATGCTGCTCAAGCAGGATGCGACCTCGCGGGTGGAGGCGGCCAAGGCGCTGCTGAACGATGGGCTGCTTGAGAAGCTGCGCAAGCGGTTTCAGGTGCGGGTGTATCGGGCTGGTGAGGGGCTCGAGCGGATTCAGAACCTCGATGCGGTGACGGGTGGGCAGAATACGACCCATCTGGGCGCGGCGATGAAGCAGATGATGGAAGAGTCGGCGAGCTTGCCGATTGGGGCGGTGGTGCTGCTGACGGATGGCAGCGAGAATTCGGGCGGGCTTGAAGCTGAGTCGTTGAGCGAGATCCGGCGGCGGAAGATCCCGATCCACGCGGTGGGCTTCGGGGCGGAGCGACTGAGCAAGGATATCGAGGTGATCGACCTCGACGTGCCGACGCGGGCGCTGTCGGACAGCCGCATTGGCGCGGCAGTGACATTTAAGCATTACGGCTACAAGGGCCAGAAGGCCAAGCTGATGCTGATGGCCGATGACAAGATTGTGAGCTCGCGCGAGGTGACGCTTGGCGAGGAGGGCACGCCACAGACCGAGACGCTGCTGTTCAACGCGGGGCTGGCCGGGGCACGGAACGTCAAGGCCGCGATTGTCAAGCTGAACGAGGAAGAAAATGCGAGCAATAACTCGCAAATGAGGCTGGTGAACGTCGAAAGCCTGAAGCCGCGCATTCTCTACATCGAGGGCGAGCCGAAGTGGGACTTCAAGTTCATCCGGCGCGCGCTTGAGGGCGACCGCAACCTGCAGCTGACGACGATGCTGCGCACGACGCAGAACAAGATTTACCGCCAGGGTGTGGAAGACCCGAAGGAACTCGAGCAGGGTTTTCCCGACAAGGAAGAAGACCTGTTCAAGTTCAGCGGGCTGATGATTGGCGGCATTGAGGCGAGCTACTTTACGCCGCAACAGCAGCAGATGATCAAAAACTTTGCTGACCGGCGCGGGGGCGGGGTGGTGTTTTTGGCCGGGCGCGGGGCGATGAGTGATGGTGGCTGGGCGGCGAGCGCGGTGGCGGAGATGATTCCGGTATCGCTGACGGATCGCAAGGGCACATTCCACCGGGACCCGGCGACGGCGGAGCTGACGCAGGCGGGGCGCGACAGTCTGATTGTGCGCATTGAGGAAGACGGCGCCAAGAACGAGGAACGCTGGAAGAAGCTGCCGTTCATGGCGAACTACCAGGAGACGGGCACGCCAAAGCCTGGCGCGACCGTGCTGGTGGATGCATTGCCGACGAGCAAGGGACGGTTTCCGCTGCTGGTGACGCAGCGCTACGGGCGCGGGCGGACGTCGGTGTTTGCCACGAGTGGCACCTGGCGCTGGCAGATGTCGCAGGACGTCAAGGACATGAGCCACGAGGTGTTCTGGCAGCAGATGTCGCGCTGGCTGGTGACCGAGACGCCGCAACAGATTTCAGCCACGCCTTCCAAGCAATTGATGCTTGATGACGGGCATGTTGAGTTGCGCGCGGATGTGCGCGACAAGGCTTACAATCCAATGCCGGCGGCGACGGTGGAAGCCCGTATTCTTGGGCCGAACGGCACGGCGTCGATGGTGACGCTGACGCCGGACGCCAACCAGGCAGGGATCTTCACGGCACGTTGGGATGCGCCGCAGGCGGGCAACTACGTGGTGGAAGTGCTGGCCAAGAACGGGAAGGAAGAACTGGGGCGGGACGTCTTTACGATGTCGCGGCAGGATGGGGTGGCAGAGAGCTTTCATGCCGAGCAGAACCGCCAACTGCTCGAGGGCCTGAGCCGGGAGACCGGGGGCAACTATTACACGCCCGCGACGGCGAAGTCGCTGCCGGAAGACATTGCGTACTCCGAGGCTGGCGTCACGACGCGGGAAACCAAGGAACTCTGGAATATGCCGGCTTTGCTTTTGGCTTTGTTTGGAGCCAAGGCAGCGGAATGGCTGCTGCGCCGGCGCTGGGGGGCTGTCTAGATGAAGCGCTTAATGCTGGGACTGATCGGGATGCCGCTGGTGGCGACGACGTTCTATGTGAACCTCGGTGGCCTGGGCGGGCAGGATGATTACGAGAGCCGGTTCAAAGCCAATGTTGAGGAACTGGACAAGCTGACGAAATCGGCGCCACAGTCGAAGGTGTTCAGCCTGAGCGGCGCGGCGGCGACGAAGGCGAAGGTGAAAGAGACGCTGGGGCAGATTGCGCGCGAAGCTAAGGCGGATGATGTGCTGGTGGTGACGCTGATTGGCCACGGCACGCATGACGGCCAGGAATACAAGTTCAACCTGCCGGGGCCTGATCTGTCGGCGCGTGAGTTGGCGATGTGGCTCGCGCCAGTGCCGGCCAAGCGGCAACTGGTGGTGAATACGACGAGTGCGAGCGGTGGCAGCCTGGCCGAACTGCGGCAGGACAACCGGACCGTGATCACGGCGACCAAGAGCGGCACCGAACGACTGGCGACGGTATTCGCCCGCTACTGGCTCGAGGCGCTGCGCGACCCGCAGGCCGATGCGGACAAAAACGAAGTGATCTCGGCGCTTGAGGCATATCGTTATGCCGAGTCGAAGACGGCGAAGTATTACGAGGCGAACAAGCGACTTGCGACCGAGCATCCGCTGATTGCCGATACGGCTTCGGCGGCTGGATACCGGACGCCCGATTCGACGAAGGGCGAAGCGCTGGTGGCGATGCGGACGCCGGTATTGATCCTCGGCGCGCTGCAGAACGCGGCCAAGAGCCCGGAAAAGCAGAACCTGCTGCGGCAGCGCGAGACGCTCGAGCAGCAGATTGATAACTTGAAGTTGCGCAAGGCGGCGATGCCCGCCGAGCAGTATCGACTGGAAATGCGGAACCTGCTGTTGCAGGTGGCGCGGATTCAGCAGGAGCTCGACAAGTGATGCGTGTCAGCCTGATCGGCGTAGTTACGATCGGCGCTTTGCTCGCGCAGGCGCCGGTGAAGAAAAAGGCGACCGGTGTGGCCTATGACCGGGCGCGGGCAGCGAAGTGCTGGACGGCGCGCGAGGCAGGCAATACGGTTGAGGCAACGAACTGTTTTGTGGGGCTGCTGAACGACAAGTCGCCGGCGCTGGTGGCCGAAGGCTTGTGGGGCATGGGCCGGTATGAGGAAGCCGTCAAGGACTTTGACAAGGCGCTTGAGGCGTATCCGGATGACCCCTATGTGCGCGTGCGATTTGGGCAGATGTTTCAGGCGCGCTTTAACCGCGCCGAGGCCATCAAGCTGATCGGCGAGGCGCTCGAGCTCGACAAGACGAATACGACCGCGATGATGGCGCTGGCGAAGATTCTGTCGCGGGGCTTTGACTCGAAGGCCATGGACCTTGCCAAGGCAGCGGCCGAGGCGGACCCGGGGCTGGTGGAAGCGCGGGAGCTATTGGCGCAGCTGGCGCTCGAAAACTCGGACGAAGAGAAGGCCATCGAAGAGGCGAAGAAGGCGCTGGCGATCAACCCGAACAGCCTGCGCGCGATGGCGACGCTCGGCACAATCGAGTTGCTGCGCAACAAGCAGACCGACCAGTTTGACAAGGTGCTCGCCATCAACCCGAAGTATGGAGAGGCCTGGTATTGGGCCGGCCATCATTTTGTGTTGAATCGCCGGTATGAGGAAGCGATCAACTACTACCGCAAGGCCATCGCGCTCAAGCCGGACCTATGGGAAGCACGGGAGCAACTGGGCATCAACCTGATGCGCATCGGCAAGCCGGATGAGGCGCGGGAGCACCTGGAGCTGGCTTATAACGCCTCCTATCACACGAACGAAGTGGTGAACTCGCTGCGGCTGATGGACAGCTACAAGAACTTCGAGTCGTTCAAGTTTGAGGGCGGGGAAGTGCGGCTGCACAAGAAGGAAGCCTCGATTCTGCACCCCTACTTTGAGGAAGAAGTGCGGCGGGCGCGGCAGACGTACGAGGCCAAGTACAAGATGAAGATGAATGTGCCGCTCGAGGTGGAAGTCTATCCGGATCACGAAGACTTTGCGGTGCGCACGCTTGGCATTCCGGGCCTCGGGGCGACGGGGGTGAGCTTTGGGCCGGTGGTGGCGATGGACTCGCCGTCGGCGCGCAAGGGCGGCGAATACCACTGGGCTTCGACGCTCTGGCATGAGCTGAGCCACAGCTACATTCTGGTGATGAGCAAGTTTCTGGTGCCGCGCTGGTTTACCGAAGGGATCAGCGTGCATGAGGAAACGCAGGCATCAAGTGAATGGGGCGACCCGGTGGAACCGGTGGTGCTGATGGCGCTCAAGGACAAGAAGTTTTTGCCGGTGGCGGATCTCGATAGCGGCTTTGTGCGACCGAAGAACCCGATGCAGATCGGGCTGAGCTACTTTCAGGCGGGGCAGGCGCTCGACTGGATTGTGAAGACCTACGGGCAGGATACGGTGAACGCGATGGTGAAGAGCTTTGCCGAGCGGAAAACCACGCCTGAGGTGATCGCCGAGCATCTGAAACTGAAGCCGGAGGAATTTGACGCGAAGCTGATGGCGTTCATTACCGAGCGCTACGGCAAGGCGGCCGATAACCTGAAGGCGATTCAGACCTCGCTGGGCGCGGCAGGCAAGGCGCTGGGCAAGAAGGAATATGACACGGTGATCGCCGAGGCGCAGAAGGCGACGAGTGGTTATCCGGCGACGGCGCTGCAATCGCAGGGCTATGAATTTTTGGGTGAGGCGTATCTGGCCAAAGGCGATAAGGCGAAGGCGCGGGAGATGTTCCGCGAGTACGCCAAGACGAGTGGCCGTGAGCCGGAGGCGTTGAAAAAGCTGGCGAAGCTTGAAGAAGAAAACGGTGACAAGGCGATGGCCGCCGCGGCGCTGAAGCGCCTGATCTACATTGCCCCGGTGGGAGACGAGGATCTGCACCGGAAACTTGGTGAATACTATCTGGATTTGAAACAGCCGGAGCGGGCCTTGCCGGCGTTTCAGGCGCAATTGGCGTCCAAGCCGGTGGATCCGGCAGGGGCGTATTACAATTTGGCCAGATCCCTCGTCGCCTTGTCGCGACCCAAAGAAGCGCAGGAAGCACTGTTCCAAAGCCTGGAGCTGGCGCCTGGTTTCAAGCCCGCGCAGAAGCTGTTACTCGAACTTGAGAATCACTCCAGCAAGGACTAATTCATGAGCATGCTCCCAACTGAAGCGTCGACGGTAGATACGAGCGAAATCCGGGCGCGGGTGGAACGCTTTCAGGCCGTTCAACAATCGCTGATCCGCGAGGTGCGGAAAGTCATCATCGGGCAGGATGAAGTGCTCGAGCATGTGCAGATTGCGCTGTTTGTCGGCGGACATTGTTTGATCACGGGTTTGCCCGGTACGGCCAAGACGTTGCTGGTGCGGACGCTGGCGGATATTCTGGGGCTCAAGTTTACGCGTATCCAGTTCACGCCGGACCTGATGCCGTCCGACATCACGGGTACCGACATTATTGAAGAAGAGCCGGGTACCGGGCGCCGCACGTGGACGTTTGTGCCTGGCCCGGTGTTTGGCAACGTAGTGCTTGCTGATGAAATCAACCGCACCCCGCCGAAGACGCAGGCGGCGTTGCTCGAGGCGATGCAGGAGCGGACGGTGACGGTGCGCGGGTCGCATCACAAGCTGCCGAGCCCGTTCTTTGTGCTTGCCACGCAAAACCCGATTGAGCTTGAAGGCACCTATCCGCTGCCGGAAGCGCAGCTGGACCGGTTTTTGTTCAACACGGTGCTCGACTATCTGAGCGCTGATGAAGAACTGAAGGTGATCAGCATGACGACGACCACGTCGGTGGCGCGGGCCGAGGCGATTACGTCGGCCGAGGAGATGCTGGGCTTTCAACAACTGGTGCGCATGGTGCCGATTGCGGAAAGTGTGGCCCGTTATGCGGTGACGCTGGTGCGCGCGACGCGACACAGTGATCCGCTGGCGCCCGACTTTGTGAAGAAGTATCTGAACTTTGGGGCGAGCGTGCGCGGCATTCAGAACCTGGTGCTGGCAGCCAAGGCGAGAGCGCTGATGAACGGCCGCTACCACGTGACGTTCGACGACGTGCAACGGCTGTATGCCCCGATTCTCCGGCATCGCATTCTGCTGAACTTCCAGGCTGAGAGCGACAAGATCACGACCGACAGCCTGCTGGCCAAGATTATCGAACACGTGCCCGTGCCCAAGGAGTAGGAATTGCAACAGAACTTCCTTGATCCGAAAGTACTGGCGGCGATCTCTGGCCTCGACCTGGTGGCGAGGACGGTGGTGCAGGGCTTTATCAATGGCTTGCACCGGTCGCCGGATTTCGGCTTCAGTCAGGAGTTTGCCGAGTACAGCATGTATTCACCGGGCGATGACCTGCGCCACGTGGACTGGAACGTGTACGCGCGCGCCGAGCGCATGTACCTGAAGAAGTATGAGGGCGAGACGAATACGAAGGTGACGGTGCTGCTCGATCTTTCGCGTTCGATGAGTTTTGGCAAGAAGCCGAACAAGCTCGATTATTCGCGGTTTCTGGTCTCGAGCCTGATCTACCTGGCGGTGGAGCAGCGGGATGCGGCGGGGCTGATTCTGTTTGATGACGAAGTGAGGCAGTTTATCCCGCCGGCTTCGCGCGTGGGACACCTGCAGAAGCTGTTGCATGCCGTTGAGAAGGCCGAAGTGGGGCATCATACGAACTTCGCGCGGCCGTTTCAGAAGTTTCTCGAGTTCATTCGTCAGCGCGGGCTGGTGATCGTGGTGTCGGACTTTTACGCGGATCCGCAAACGGTAGTGGACACGATTGCGCCACTGCGGTGGAAGCGGAACGAAGTGGTGTTGTTCCACATTCTCGACCGGGAAGAGCTGGAGCCTTCGCTGCAGGGCCCGGCGACGATGGTGGATATTGAAACGGGTGATGCGATTGAGGTGACGCCGGAATACATGCGCACCGAGTATCGCGACAAGATCAACCGCCATATTGAAGACCTGCGGTCGAAGGCGCAGGGGGCGGGGCTCGAATACTTCTTGATGCCGACCGACAAGCCGCTCGATGCGGGTTTGCGCGAGTATCTGGCGGCGCGCAAGGGGAGGATGTAAGCGATGGGACTGCTCTCTCCGTGGTGGTTGCTGGCCGGCGCGGTGGGAGCCGCGCTGCCCGTGTGGCTGCACATGCTGCAGCAGCACAAACAGGATCCGGTGGAGTTTGCCTCGACGATGATGCTCGAGCGACGGACGGATTCGACGACGTACCAACGCCGGTTGAAATACAGGCTGCTGATGGCGCTGCGAATTCTGCTGCTGTTACTGGTGGCGCTGGCTTTTGCGCAGCCGTTTCTGAGCCGGCCGCCAGCGGTGATGAACGCGGCGAACACGCTGCATCTGGTGGTGGTGGACAACTCGTTCTCAATGCGAGAAGGTGACCGGCTGACGGTGGCCAAGCGCGAAGCCAATAGCGCGCTGCCGACAGTGGGCACGGCGCAGGTGTGGAGCCTGGGGAGCCATGTTTCGTTTTTGAGCCCGGTGACAAAGGATCGGGCGGAGTTGACGGGGGCAATCAACAGTATTGGACCCTCGGATGAGAAGTCGAGCTTTGCGGAACTCGCGCGGGTGTTGCGGGATACTTCGCACTCCCAGGGGCTGCCGATACAGGTGACGTTTGTCACGGATGCGCAACGGACGGCGCTGCCGCCATCGTTTGGCGACTTGTCGCTTGAGACGGGAACGACGCTCAAGGTGGTGGACGTCGGACGCAAGATGCCGAACTATACGGTGGAAACCGTAAACGCGCCGAAGACGATCTCTGACCTCGCCAAGGCGAAGGTGAACGCAACGGTGGCCGCGGTGAACGCGCCAGCGGCAAAGAAGACCGTGGTGCTGAAGGTGAATGGCAAGGCCGTGGGATCCAAGACGGTGGATGTGCCGGAGAATGGGCGCGCGACGGTGGAGTTTACCGGGCTTGAAGGGCCGTACGGCTGGCTGCGCGGCGAGGTGGAAATCAGTGACGCGGATGCGCTGGTGGAAGACAACAAGTTTTACTTCACGGTGGAGCGGGCCGACCCGCGCAAGGTGCTGCTGATTGAAGAACAGCGCGGGAGCCGGGCGGGTGTTTACTTCCGGGCGGCGCTTGAATCGGGCGCCGAGAGCTTTTTTGCCGTTGAGGAAATGAGCCCGGCGGCGGTGGGCAATGCAAACCTGGCGAACTATGCGTTTGTGGTGTTGCATGACCCCGGCGTGAACGTGAAGGGAATTGAAGGCGTGCTGCGCAAGTATGTTGAGGCCGGGGGCGCGGTGTGGATCGCGGCGGGCCCGCAGACGGGCGGGATGCCGACGGTGCCGGTGGCGGGGTTTGCCACGAGCGGATCGAAGGTGGCCGCGCGGGGAACACAGCGGTTTTTTGCCCCGGCGAACGTGGACCCGACCTACCCGTCGCTACGGAAGGCTGGACGACTGGAAGGCGTGCGGTTTTTCCAGTTTGTGGGAATGACGGCGCCGGAGGGCGCGGTGGTGGCGGCAAAGCTGGAGGACGGCAGCCCGCTGCTGATCGAGAAGAAGATGGGCGAGGGCAAGGTGGTAGTGTTTGCCTCGTCGTTTGATAACGCGACCAATGACCTGCCGGTGAAGCCGGGGTTTGTTCCCTTTGTGGAACAGACGGCGAGCTATCTGGGGCGGGTGGAAGATCGGACAACGTCGTTTGCGGTGGATTCGTATCTGGAATTGCGCTCGGACCAGAAGCGGGCGAGCTCGGTGGAAGTGATCGGGCCGAAGGGCGAGCGTGCCCTGAGCCTCAAGGAAGCAGCGGCGGCGAATACGTTGCGGCTGACGGAGGCGGGGTTCTACGACGTGCGGCGCGAGAATGACCGGCAGGAGCTGGTGGCGGTCGAACGGCTGGAGGCGGCGCGGGCCGGGCTCGA
>CAZBTA010000138.1:0-13554 GCA_964494515.1 uncultured Bryobacter sp. | reverse complement strand
AGTGATCGGGCCGAAGGGTGAGCGGGCGCTAAGCCTGAAGGAAGCTGCGGCGGCAAATACGCTGCGGTTGACCGAGGCGGGTTTTTACGACGTACGACGCGAGAATGACCGGCAAGAGCTGGTGGCGGTAAACGTGGACCGGCGGGAAAGCGCGCTCGAGCCGGTGAGTCGCGAGAATTTGCAGTTGTGGGAACAGTCGGGCAAGGGCGCGGCAAACGCGCAGGGCGGTGGCGTTGAAACTGTGACGCCGGAACCGCAGAGTTTCTGGTGGTGGGTGGCGTTGCTGGCCTTCGTCGCTCTTCTGGCTGAAAGCTATCTTTCGGCCCGTTACTTGCAAGTGAAAGCTTAAGGAGTACCGGTATGGCATTTGAGTACCTGAATCGTTATCTCGAGAGAGTACGGCGGCGGTTGCTGGCTGGAGCGGTACTGAAAGGCGCGGCGGTGGCGGCAGCGGTGGCGCTGGCGATGACCGTTTTGCTGGTGGCGGTGAACTACCGGATGGACGTGCAGCCGGACCAGTGGAACTGGTCGCGGGCGGTACTGTTCTTAAGCATTGCGGCGGCGCTGACGTTTGGCATTGTGATGCCGGTGCTGCTGATCAATCGCCGGCGGGCGGCGCAGAAGGTGGAAGGCGCGGTGCCGGGGCTCGACCAACGTTTGCTGACCTGCCTTGAGAACAAGGACGATGCCAACCCGATGGTGGCGTTGGTGGCTGAGCAGGCATGGGAACAGGCGCGGGCCGTGGAGCCGTCGCAACTGGTGAAGACGTCGTGGCTGGCCGGATTTGGCGGGGCGGCGGCGATGAGTGTGGGTGTGCTCGCGTATCTGATTCTGGCGACGCCGGGCTGGATCGGGCAGGGGAGCGCGCTGTTGTGGGGCGGGATTCCGAAGGCGGATAGCGTGTTTAACCGTGAGCTGAAGGTGGAGCCGGGGTCGACGAAGGTGCGGCGGCGGGCTGACCAGATGGTGACGGCGAAGGTGACGGGACTGACGCCGGCGAGCGTGAAGATCTTTGCGCGATTCCACAAGGCGCAGGTGTGGGAAGAAGTGCCGATGATGCCGGTGAACGGCACGGTGGACCAGTGGAATTTTCTGTTTGCGGGGCTGGCCGACAGCGTGGATTACTACGTGGTGGCCGGGAGCCTGAAGAGCCAGCAATACACGCTGACGGCGGTGGACCTGCCGGGGATCAAGAAGATCAAGACGACGTACAAGTTCCCGTCGTGGAGCGGGATGCCGGATGAGACGGAAAACCCCGGCGGCGACCTGCGCGCGGTGACGGGCACGGACGCCTATCTTGAGATCGAGACGGACAAGCCGCTCGAGAACCCGGTGCTGGTGATGGATGATGGGCAACGGCTGAATGTGAAGAGCGTGAGCCCGACGATGCACCTGGTGACGGTGAGCATTCGCAAGGATGGGAGCTTTTATCTGGGGATGAATGAGGCGGGCAAGGTGGTGCGACTGAGTGATGACTACTTTGTGGAAGCGCTGAAGGAAGGCCCGCCAGAAGTGAAGATCTCGCGTCCGGGACGGGACGCGAAGGTGAGCCCGATTGAAGAAGTGATGTTTAACGTGGAGGCGACGGACGACTTTGGGCTGACGTCGCTGGCGCTCTACTATTCGGTGAATGGCGGGGCTGAGCAGGTGGTGAATCTGCCGGTGAGCCGCGGCGCCAAGCAGGGGCAGGGCAGCCATATGCTGGCGCTTGAGGACTTCAAGCTGAGCCCCGGAGACAACGTGATGTTCTATGCCAAGGCGAAGGACGCCAAGAGCGAGAGCACGACGGATGTCTACTTCCTTGAGGCGCAGCCGTATGAGCGGGAATTCTCGCAGAGCCAGCAGCAGGGCGGCGGTGGCGGGATGGGCGAGCAGCAGCAGGATGGCGGCAACATCGTGCAGCGGCAGAAGGAAATCATCAGCGCGACTTTCCAGGAAGACCGCTCGAAGAAGCCCGCGGCCGAGCAGAAGGAAAACGCGAAGTTTTTGAGCGAGACGCAGGACAAGCTGAAGCAGCAGGCGCAGACGTTTGTGCAGCGCATCCGCGCGCGGCAGCTGGCCGGGCAGAACGAAACGATTGAAGCCATGGCGAAGGACATGACCGAGGCGGCGAACGCGATGACGCCGGCGGTGGAGGCGCTGCGCAGTGGCAAGTTTAAGGACGCGCTGCCGCACGAGCAAAAGGCGCTGCAGTATCTGCAACGGGCCGAGGCACGGCGCAAGGAAATCGAAGTGGCGATGGGCCAACAGGGCGGCGGCGGTGGCGGCGGGATGCAGCGGGACCTCGAGAGCCTGCTCGATCTCGAACTCGATACCGAGAAGAACCAGTATGAGACCGGCCAGCAGATGACGGCCGAGCAGAAGCAGCGCGAAGTGGACGAGGCGATGCGGAAGCTGGAGGAACTGGCACGGCGCCAGCAGGAGCTGGCAAATCAATCGAAGCAGAACCAGCAGGCGAGCGAGCAGCGCTGGCAGCAGGAAATGCTGCGGCGTGAGGCCGAGAAGCTGCAGAAGGAACTGGAGCGGTTGCAGAAGAACCAGCAGCAGGCCCAGCAGCAAGGCCAGCAAGGTCAACAAGGCCAGCAGGGCCAGAGCAGCTCAAGCTCACAGGGCCAGGGCGGTGGGCAGCAGAGCCGGCAGCAGCAGCGGCTGAACCGCGATCCGCGCGTGGACAAGGCGATGGAACAGTTGCGCGAGGCGACGAACGATATGCGGCGGGCGACCTCAAACCAGCAGCAGGGCCAGGGCAGCGAGACGGAGACGCGCCGGGCGGCCGAGCGGCTGAACGAGGCCAAGAACCTGATGCGCGAGATGGACAAGCAGGGCCGCGAGCAACAACTGAGCGATTTGTCGCGGCGGGCTGAAGAGATGGCGCGGCGGCAGAAGGACTTTGAAGCGAAGATGCGCAACCAGTATGGGGCGGGGGATAACCGCAACCCGGGGGCGCGTTCGGATAGCTTCCGCACGGATCAGGACCCGCGGACGGCGCAGCGGCTGGCGGATGAGAAGAAGCAGATGATGGAAGACTACCAGCAGCTTGAGAAGGATCTGCAGGATGCGGCGCGACAGCTGAGAAGCTCGCAGCGCTCGGCATCGGCAAAGCTGCAGGAAGGCCTGGGCGAGGCGCAGAAGGAAGACCTGAGCCTGAAGATGAAGATGATGAGCGAGTACATTCGTCGCGGGTATGGGCAGTACATGTCCGGCCGGGAGCGTGAAGTGACGCGAGCGATGGAAGGGCTGCGCGATAAGGTGAAGGAAGCCGAGAAGATGGCGACGCCGGGCGGAGACAAGGCGGATCCGAACGAGAAGGCGCTGGCGCGCGTGGAGCAACTGCGGCAGCAGGTGGCCGAACTGACGCGGCAGCAGCAGGCGCAACGTGGTCAGCAGGGCCAGCAAGGCCAAGGCCAGCAGGGCCAGCGCGGCCAGCAGCAGGGCCAGGGTCAGCAGGGACAACAGGGCCAGCAAGGTCAGCAACAGGGTCAGGGCCAGCAAGGCGGCCAGCAGGGTGGGCAGGGTCAGCAACAAGGCCAGGGCCAGGGTCAGCAGGCCGGCAACCAGCAGGGCCAGCAAGGCCAGCAGATGGGCAACAACGGTGGGCGTGGCGCGGATGGGCGTCCGAATGATCAGCGTGGTGGCGGGGGCAATAGCCCGTTCCGCGACTATGGCGCGATGAACTCGGGCAATAACCAGCCGAACCTGCCGAATGCGCCCGAGATGCGTAGCGTGGAGCGGAACTTCTCGCAGAGCCTGCGGGATCTCGAGGCGCTGCGTGGCCAGTTGGGCGGCAGCCGTGAGGATCAGGCCGAGATCCAGAAGCTGTTGCGCGAGATGGCGGCGCTGGATCCGAACAAGTTCAAGGGCAACCCGGCGCTGGTGGAGCAGATGCGCTCGCAACTGTTACCGGTGCTCGAGCAACTGGAGCTGAAGCTGCGGCGTGAGGCCGAGGGCAAGGCGGCAGAAGGCGAGGCGCGCAGCGCGACGCCGGACAGGGTGCCAAGCGGATATGCCGATCAGGTGGCTGAGTACTTCAGACGGCTGAGCAAGGGCAGTGCGCCGAAGAAGAACTAAAGAAAAGGGCCTTCCCGAGTGGGAAGGCCCTTTTGCTTTGGCGGGAGCGAACTAGAACGAATAGCGGATGGCGAGCTGGAACTGCCGTGAGGTCTCCGCGGCCGTGGCCTGATTGAACGTGGCGTTGGGCGTCGCGTTGGGGCCGAAGGTGCGGTTGACGTTGGTGACGTTGAGCCGGCTTGCGATGTTGAAGACTTCGGCGGCGAGTTCGAGATTGCCACGCTCACGGAGGCGGAAGTTGCGCGTGAGGCGGAGATCGATGGTGATGTATTTGGGCAGACGGTAGGCGTTGTAGGCGCTGCCGACGGGCCGATCGGTGAACTGCGTGTCGCCGTTGTTGTCCTGGCCGGTGAGCGCGCTGAAGGGCAGACCGGACTGGGCAATCGTGCGGGTGGAGAGCTGCCAGCCGTTGATGAGGGTGGCGGCGGGACCGGAGAGGGTGGCGATGCGGGGCGACCAGACGCCGGTGAGCGTGAAGCGGTGGGGCTGGTTGAAGTCGCCACGGCCGAAGTCGAAGGCGGCGTTCTCTGGAGCGGTGCTGGCGACGGTGGCGCCGAAGTTGGTGAAGGCGCCAGAGCCGTTGACGTAGGCGACGCCCTTGACGTCCTGATAGAGGTAGCCGGCCTGGAAGCTAAGGCCACGGCTGAGGCGACGGGTGAAGGTGATCAACATGCCGTTGAAGTTCTGATAGCCGCGCGAGACGGACGTGAAGATGTTGCCGAAGCGCGGGTCAGGGCGATTGGCCGTGCCGCCGTAGAGCGTGCGCCCGTCGGCGAGCCGGCCGGTGATGTTGAGGTTGGAGAGAGCGGCGTAGGGGAGGCTACGGGCGCGATTGCCCAGGTACTGGACAGAGAGCGTGTGGTTGGTGAACAGCTCGGTGTCGAAGCTGGCGAAGTAGCTGTGGACCATGGGGTCGGAGAAGTTGGGGTCGAAGACGTTGAGATTGGAGATCTGAACGGTGCCGCCGGAGAAGGCCGGGACGTTACCGCGAGTGAAGGCGGGAGCGCCGGTCTGGCCGCCGGTGATAGTGACGTTGCGGACCTCGCGACCATTGCCACGGAGGAAGGTGTTGAAGGTCTGGGCGACGGTGGTGTTGTAGTAGATGCCGTAGCCGGCGCGGAAGACGATGCGGCCCTTGCCGGTGGGATCGAAGGCCATCGACAGGCGCGGGGCGATGTTGTTGTAGTCCTGCGGGATGTTGCCGGTGGCGGGGAAGTCGGGGTTGAGATTGCCGGAGGGACGGGCGAAGAGCTCGTAGCGCAGGCCGAGGTTGACCTTGAGCTTGGGGCTAATGCGCCAGTCGTCCTGGATGAAGTAACCCTGGTTGATGACGCGCGCGGTGAAGAATTCCTGACCGAGGGCGCGGGTGAATTGGGAATAGGTGAAGGGCTGGCCGGTAGAGGCATCGGTGGCGCCCGCGACGGTGTTGAGGTACTGCTGGAGCGGGGTGACGGCGGGGCGAGCCGCGGTGGCGTTGAGGCCGGCGAAGGTGAACGTGCCGTTGAGGTTACGCGTGCGTTCGCGGAAGCTGACCGGGAGGATGTCGAAGCCCATCTTGATCGAGTGGGCGCCGCGGGTCCAGGTGAGGTTGTCGATCAACTGGAAGCCGCGCTCGCGCGAGGAGAAGACGCCGTCGGCGTTGCCGTTGAAGCTGCCGATGCCGGCGATGGTGACCTGCGGGGCGAGGGGATTGAGCACGCCGTTCTCGATGGGCCGGTTGGCGAACAGGAAGCGGGCTTCGTTGAGGACGTTGGGAGTGATGACGGTGACGAGCTGGGTGGTGAAGGAGTGGGGATCTTCGTCGAAGCGGGAGGCGACTTCGCGGGTCTGCTGGCCGCCGCCGAGCTGGGACTCGCGGTCGAAGTAGTAGTTGTAGCGCGAGGAGAGGCGATTGCGGCTGTTGAGCTCGAGGTCGAGCTTGGCGGTG
Source organism: uncultured Bryobacter sp. (assembly GCA_964494515.1). Classification (GTDB taxonomy): domain Bacteria; phylum Acidobacteriota; class Terriglobia; order Bryobacterales; family Bryobacteraceae; genus Bryobacter. The sequence goes on along the minus strand of CAZBTA010000138.1, from coordinate 7,559 downwards.
AGCGTGTGGGCGCGGAAGCCGGTGGTGTAGGTGCCGGCGTTTTCGGGGGCGATGCCGATCTGCTGGAGGATCTGAGCCTGCTGGGCGCCGCCGAAAGTGACGACGACGGGGAGATCCTGCATCCAGCGCTCATAGGAGGCGAAGAAGAAGGCCTTGTTCTTGACGATGGGGCCGCTCATGGTGCCGCCGAAGTTGTAGCGGAAGAAGTCGGGCTTCTGAGCGCCGGGGGCCTGGAGGAAGGGGCTGGCCGAGAGGGCTTTGTTGCGGGCGAACAGGAAGCCGGAGCCGTGGAACTCGTTGCCGCCGGAGGAGGTGAAGGAGTTCATGAGGACGGCGGCCTGGCGACCGAACTCGGCGGGGAAGTTGTTGGCGAGCTGGAAGGAGCCGATGGATTCCTGGCTGATGACGAGGTTGCGAGCGCCGCCCTGGATGTTGTTGGAGACGCCGTCGACGTTGATCTGGCGGAAGCCGAGGCCACCGAAGGAGAGGCTGGGGGTGCCGGTGCCGGAGCCGCCGGTGGAGAGGGGCGGGGCGTTGACGACGGGGTTGAGAACGAAGAAGTCGAGGATGGAGCGGCCGGCGACGGGTAAGTTGCGGACTTCGCGCTCGGTGTAGACGTTGGAGTAAGCCGAGGTGCGGGAAGTTTCGACCGTGGCGATATCTTCAGTAACTTCGACGGTGGTGGAGGTTTCGCCTACTTTGAGGGTGAGGTCGAGGTTGATGGTCTGGCCCGGAGCGAGGGTGAGGCCGGGGCGGGTGAGGGTGGCGAAGCCCTGTTTTGAGATCGTAACCGACCAGGAGCCGGTTGGTAACAAAGCGGCCAGAAAACGGCCCTGTTCGGAGGTTTCGACCTCGCGGACGAGGCCGGTGGCGGTGTTGGTGAGGCGGACACGAGCAGTGGCGACGGCGGCGCCGTCGGCGCTCTTTACGGAGCCTTCAATGTTGCCGTCGATGGCCTGACTCTGCGCCAGGACGAGACACGGAATTGTAATTAATAGGAGTAACAGCCTGTGAAGCATGACTGGAAGGGTAGCAGTCGATGCTTACAGAGCCGTTACAGTTGGAAATCAGGGTAGTTACTGATTTAGAAGAAAACCTTGATGGCCTCGTACTCGTTCTCGAAATCGTCGAGGAGCTTCTGGGCGTTCTGGCCGAAGCCGAGGGCTTCGAGGGTGGCGATGGCGTTCTCGCGGTTGGGCTCGGTGGTGCCTTCGACAGCGGTGACGTGGAGACCAAGGTGGTGGGCAACGGCGTCGGCGGTGAAGATGATGCGACCGAGGAGGATGCCGCTTGAGGGCTCAAGCAGGATCTTCTCTTCTTCGTCGGGCATGTGGTGGAACTCGACGCCGCGGACGATGTCCTCGGGCAAGTTCCAGGCCTTGAGCGTCATGGCGCTGAGCTCGGGGTGGGTGAAGCCGGTGACTTCACGCTCGCACTGGACCATGGTGAGCGAGCCTTCCTGGACTTTTTTCTGGATCTCGAGGAACTGCTCGGGGAGGGCGGCGGCGATGAGCAGCTTGCCGTAATCGTGGAGCAGGCCAGCGAGGAAGGCGCCTTCGGGATACTGACAATGGCAATTCTGGGCAAGCAGATCGGACATGAGGGCGACGGCGGCGCCGTGCAAATTGAACTGGGCCATCGACCACGGGGGAATCGTCTTGGTGGACTGCCAGAGGCGGGCGATCGAGAGGCTGAGCAGGAAATTGCGCAGGCGCACGAGGCCGAGGACACTGACGGCGTGGGAGATGGAGTTGATGCGATTGCGGCGCGCCATGGCGGCGCTGTTGACGAGGCGGAGGACGTGACCGGAGAGGACAGTGTCCTTCTCGATGAGGGTGGCGAGGTCAGAGAAGCGCACGTCTTCACTGGCAAGACTGCCGAGGAGGCGATTGAGAATCGGCGAGAACGGGGGCAGATTATTGAGGACACGCTGGAGCTTCTGTCGGAACAGAATTTGACGATTGTCCGCGTTGATTACCCCGGCCATGGCAGGCGGGGGAACGGTGCCTAGTTCTTTGTCTGCGAGCGGCATAGTCTCCACCTAGGGCATATCGTCGATATGCGAATGTTCTTGAACGGCGATAATACAAAAAGTGTTAGCCATTGAAACCAAAAACCTCCGGAAGACCTACGGAGCAAAAGCGGCGGTGGACGGACTGAGTCTTTCTGTGCCGCAAGGTTGTTTTTATGGGTTCCTCGGGCCGAACGGGGCGGGGAAAACCACGACCATCAAGATGCTGATGGGAGTAGCACAACCCACATCAGGGGAGATATTCCTGTTGGGGGAACCAATTGAAGCGGGAAACCCGGCGGCGAGCCTGCGGGCGCGGCAGAGGATTGGTCTGGTGCCGGATGAGACGCTGCTGTTCGACAACCTGACGGGGGCGGAGTATCTGGAGTTTATCGGGCGGATGTATGGGCTCGAGAGGCCGCTGGCGACCGAGCGGGCCAAGGAGTTGATCGAGTTCTTTGAGCTGACCGGGGCGGGGCGGAAGCTGATCAGCGAGTACTCGAAGGGGATGCGCAAGCGGGTGGCGATGGCGGCGGCGCTGATCCACCGACCGCAGCTGTTCTTGATGGATGAGCCGTTTGAGGGGGTGGATGCGGTGGGGGCGCGGCTGATGAAGGATCTGCTGCTGGACCTCGTCAAGAACGGAGCGACGATCTTTCTGACGTCGCATGTGCTGGAGGTGGTGGAGCGGCTGTGTGACCGCATTGCGATTATCCATGAGGGCAATCTGGTGGCGGAGGGGACGCTCGATGAATTGCGGCAGGGCGAGGAGCAGCAGACGCTTGAAGACCTGTTTGTGAAGACGGTGGGTGAGCAGAGCCGGACGGCGGCGGATCTGTCATGGCTGTAATCAGCGCGCAGGCGCAGGCAATATTGATGGCGCAGTTTCGCGCCATTTTGAACTTCTACCGGAAGCCGCAGATGGGCGGCTACTGGATCGGGACCATCGTGATGGTGGTGTGGTACCTGATGCTGGCCGGGGCTGGCGTGGGGTTGGCCGTGCTGTTTGCGCAGTTGAAGCCCAGTGAGTTCCGCTCGTTTGAGCTGGTGCTGACGTTTGGGTTGCTGGCGGCGTTTCTGTACTGGCAGGTGGTGCCGGTGTTGCTGGCCTCGACGGGGATGTCGCTTGAGACGCGAAAGCTGAAGGTGTATCCGGTGAGCGAGCGGGATTTGTTCCTGATCGAGGTGATGCTGCGGTTGTCGACCGGGGTGGAAGTGTTGATCCTGCTGGCGGGATTGTTTGTGGGATTGATGCGCAATCCGGAGATCCCGTGGTGGGGCCCGTTGACGCTGATTGTGTTTGTGGGGTTCAACCTGTTTTTGAGCGCTGGCGTGAAGGATCTGGTGGCGCGGTTGATGGAGCGCAAGGGCGTGCGTGAGATCGTGGTGCTCGCGTTTGTGTTGTTGATGGTGACGCCGCAGATGGTGGCGGTGATGGGATTGCCGCCGGCGGTGAAGCAGGCGTTTACGGAGTTGAACCAGTCGTTGTTTCCGTGGGGTGTGGCGGCCGAGCTGGCGATGGGTCTGAAGCTGCCGCGGAACATTGCGCTGTCGGCGGTGTATCTGGGGCTGGCGGTGTGGTTTGGGCAGTGGCAGTTTCACCGGAGCCTGCACTTTGACGCGGATAGCGTGAGAGCGGCGGGGGATCATGGCGGGACGACGAGGAGCGGGTGGGCGGATGTGCTGTTCCGCTGGCCGCGGGTGTTGTTTGCCGATCCGCTGGGGGCGCTGGTGGAGAAGGAGATGCAGTCGCTGGCGCGGAGTGCGCGGTTCCGGCTGGTGTTCTTCATGGGGTTCACGTTTGGGCTGGTGGTATGGCTGCCGATTGTGTTTGGCAGGCAGGGGTGGATGCGCGCGAGCAACACGGGGGAGAGCAATTTTCTGACGTGGATCAGCGTGTATTCGGTGATGATGCTGGGGGAGGTGGCGCTGTTTAACAGCTTCGGGTTTGACCGGACGGCGGCGCAGCTGTACTGGATTGCGCCGGTGAAGCTGCGGACGGTGCTGCTGGCCAAGAACATCACGGCGAGCGTTTACATCTTCCTTGAGCTGGCGATCATCTCGATAGTGTGTCTGCTGCTGCGGTTGCCGATTGGTGGCTGGAAGGTGGTGGAAGCGTTTGCCGTGACGGCGGTGTTGTCGGTGTTCTTTACGGGGCTGGGCAACCTGGGCACGGTGTATTACCCGCGATCGGCGGATCCGCAGAATGCGTGGCGTTCGCGTGGGGGAAGCAAGTTCCAGATGTGGATGTTGCTGGCCTATCCGATGCTGGCTGTGCCGGTGGGATTTGCCTACCTGGCGCGGTATGCGTTTGATTCGCGGATCGCGTTCTTTGTGATGCTGGGCGTTTGTCTGGGCATTGCGGGGGCGTTCTACCGGGTGGCGCTGGACACGGCCGAAGAGGCGGGACTGGAGCGGCGGGAAGACATTCTGACGGCGCTTGGCAAAGGAGATGGACCGATCGGGACATGACGAAGAAGGTAGTGGAATGTGTGCCCAATTTTTCGGAGGGCATGGAAGAGGCGACGCTGCTGGCAATCGAGAAGGCTTTGACCTCGGTGGCGGGAGTGGTGTTGCTCGGGCGGGAAGCGGATGCGGATCATAACCGGAGCGTGTTTACGGTGGCCGGTGAGCCGGAGGCGGTGCGCGAGGCGGCGGTGCGCGCGGTGGGGGTGGCGGCAGAGCGAATCGATCTGACGCAACAGAAGGGCGAGCATCCGCGAATCGGGGCGGCGGATGTGGTGCCGTTTGTGCCGGTGCGCGGGGTGACGATGGAGGATTGTGTGCGGCTGGCGCATGAGGCGGGTGAGGAGATCTGGCGGCGGTTTGGCGTGCCGGTGTACTTCTATGAGGCGGCGGCGAAGGTGGCGGGGCGCGAGAGGCTTGAGAATGTGCGGCGGGGGCAGTTTGAGGGGTTGCTGAAGGAACTAGAAGAGAGCAGCGAGCGGGCGCCTGATGTGGGGGCGGGCAAACTGCATCCGACGGCCGGTGCGACGGTGGTGGGGGCGAGGAAGTTTCTGATCGCCTGGAACATCAATCTCAAGACCGACAAGGTGGAGATTGCGCGGGCGATCGCCAAGAAGGTGCGCACGAGCGGGGGCGGGTTGCCGCATCTGAAGGCGATGGGGATGATGTTGCACTCGCGGGGGCTGGCGCAGGTGTCGATGAATCTGACTGATTTTGAGGCGACGCCCATGCACCTGGTGTATGCGGCAGTGGCGGCGGAGGCGGCGAGTTATGGCGTGGAGATCGCGGGGAGCGAGTTGATCGGTTTTGTGCCGCGGCAGGCGGTGGAGATGACGTTTGCGCAGGCGCTGCGGATGGAGAACTTCAAGAGCCGCGCCGTGCTTGAGAACGCGCTCGACGCTAAACTGGAGGCATAGTGCTTGTATCGATCGAACCCGCGCGGCCGAAGCGGCCGGAATGGCTGAAGGCCCCGGCGCCGGTGGGAGAAAACTACCGTGAGCTGAAGCAACTGGTGACGGATCTGAAGTTGCACACGGTGTGCGAGAGCGCGGCGTGTCCGAACATTGGGGATTGCTGGAACCGGCGGACGGCGACGTTCATGATTCTGGGGAATCTGTGTACGCGGCGGTGCGGGTTCTGCGCGGTGCAGAAGGGGGCTCCGCTCGAGGTGGATCATGATGAGCCGCGGCGCGTGGCCGAGGCCGTGGAGCGGATGGGGCTGAAGTTTGCGGTGATCACGAGTGTGAACCGCGATGATCAGGAGGATGGCGGGGCGGGGATCTTTGCGGCGACGATCCGGGCGATTCGGGAACGTGTGCCGGGGTGTGGCGTTGAGGTGCTGGTGCCGGATTTTCAGGGTTCGCGTGAGGCGATGGACATCGTGATTGAGGCGCGGCCGGATGTGCTGAACCACAACACGGAAACGGTGCCGCGGTTGTACAAGCAGGTGCGGCTGGGGGCGCGGTTTGAGCGGAGCCTGGAGATGCTCGCGTATGTGAAGGAGCGGGATGCTTCGATTCCGACCAAGAGCGGGCTGATGCTGGGGCTGGGGGAGACGCTGGATGAGGTGCGCGAGACGATGCGCGAACTGCGAGCGCACAAGGTGGATATCGTGACGTTGGGGCAGTATCTGCGGCCGTCGCTGAAGCACTTGCCGATTGTGCGGTATGTGCCGGTGGATGAGTTTGCGGCGCTCAAGGCGTATGGGGAAGAGCTGGGATTCCAGCATGTGGAGAGCGGACCGCTGGTGAGGTCTAGCTATCACGCCGACGAAGCCGTAAAATAGGCGAAGAGATCACGAACATTTGGGCACTTCACTGCAGGCGCAGCTTGAGCTTTTGCGCAAGCGCATGGAGAAGGTGAACGCACGTTTTGTCGACGGCGAGGCTGAGGCAAAGCGGGTGGAGGATGTGTCGTGTCTGGGCGGGGAAGAGGTGGAGACGGAGCTGGGGCGGCACTGGGAGATTGTGCGGCATTATTCGCATGACCACATGCATGGGCATGTGAGGGTGGAGCGGTTGCAGGAGTTGGCGGGCAAGAAGTGGGTGTACCTCGATACGGAGACGACGGGGCTGGCGGGGGGATCGGGGACGCTGGCGTTTCTGATCGGGGCGGCGAGGGTGACCGAGGATGGGTTTGAGTTGCGGCAATGGTTTGTCAGGGAGCATGGGGAAGAGGCAAGCGCGCTGCATGCGCTGGGGCATTATCTGGGGGCTTTTGACACGCTGGTGACATACAACGGGCGGAGCTATGACCAGCCTTTGCTCGAGACACGGTATACGCTGGCGCGGCAGCGGACGCCGTTCTCAAAGCTGGAGCACATGGACCTGCTCTATGGGGCGCGGCGGCTGTGGAAGATGCGGTTTGAATCGTGCCGGCTGGTGGAGCTCGAGAAGCAGATTCTGGGGCATGAGCGGGTGGGGGATGTACCGGGGGAGATGATTCCGCATCTGTACTTTGAGTTTTTGCGGACGGGGAACGCGCAGAGATTGAAAGCAGTGTTTGAGCACAATGCGCTTGACCTGTTGTCGCTCGCATTTCTGGCGGGGATTGTGCCGGCGGCGTTTGAGAATCCGCTTGAAATCAAATTGCAACATGGGGCGGAGTTGCGCGGGGTGGCGCGGTGGCTGGCGGCCGAAGGACGGCTAAATGAATCTGCAGAACTATATCGACGGGCCGCGAATAGCCCGATCAGTGATGAGCTGACATTCGACTGCCTTTGGGAATTAAGCCTAATCGAGAAGAAACAGAAGCGGCTGGAAGCTACTCTTATCCTATGGTCGGAATTGGCGCAGTGCCGCAATTCACACCAGGCGGATGCACTCGTTGAACTTGCGAAGTATTATGAACACACCGAGAAGAATCCAGCAATGGCATTGGAGTGCACGCTCGCCGCTTGCGCAGTGGAACGGAGCGCAGAACTGGAGCATCGCCGCATGCGCCTTGAATCAAAGCTCGAAAAGCGGGTTCCTCAGAGACTTTTGTAGCAGGACCGGGTTCTCTTTTCGAATGGGAATGGGGCTGTCTTGGTAAAAGCTGTAATGCAAATTGGTAAGGCCTGGAGGAGAGAAGGGCTTGAAGA
>CAZBTA010000137.1:0-13648 GCA_964494515.1 uncultured Bryobacter sp. | reverse complement strand
CCCAGATGCGGCCGTCGTTGCGCAGCGACTCGGACATCAGCGTGAGCTTCGACTGATACTCGCCCGACACCGGAATACAGGTGGGGTGGATCTGGGTGAAGCAGGGGTTGCCGAACAGAGCGCCACGCTTGTGGGCGCGCCAGCCGGCGGTGACGTTGCTGCCCTTGGCGTTGGTGGACAGGTAGAAAACGTTGCCGTAGCCACCGGTAGCGAGCACAACGGCGTCGGCCATGTGGATGTCGAGCTTGCCGGTCATCAGGTTGCGCGTGACGATGCCACGGGCCTTGCCGTCGATGACGATGAGGTCGACCATCTCGGTGCGGGCGAGCATCTTCACCTGGCCGGTGGAGATCTGGCGCTCGAGAGCCTGATAGGCGCCGATCAGGAGCTGCTGCCCTGTCTGGCCCCGGGCGTAGAACGTACGTGAGACCTGCGCGCCGCCGAAGGAACGATTGGCGAGCGTGCCGCCGTATTCACGCGCGAAGGGGACGCCCTGGGCGACGCACTGGTCGATGATGTTTACCGAGACCTGGGCGAGGCGATAGACGTTGTGTTCGCGGGCGCGGAAGTCGCCGCCCTTGAGCGTGTCGTAGAAGAGGCGATAGATCGAGTCGCCGTCGTTGCGGTAGTTTTTAGCGGCGTTGATGCCACCCTGCGCGGCGATGGAGTGGGCGCGACGGGGGGAATCCTGAAAGCAGAAGGCCGTGACGTTGTAGCCGAGCTCGCCGAGGGAGGCGGCGCAGGCGCCACCGGCGAGGCCGGTGCCGACAACGATGACATGATATTTACGCTTGTTGGCCGGGTTGACCAACTTCATGTTGAATTTGGTGCTTTCCCAAGCCTTCTCGATGGGTCCTGAGGGGATGCGTGAGTTGAGAGTCATGGGTTAGACGAGGTCCTTTCCGATGATTCCGAGCAGGATGAACACCGGGATCGAAATGTTGCCAAGGGAGATGACCGCCGCCGCCGCCGTCGCAAAGCTGCGCAGGGTGGCGCGGTAGCGCGGATGGCCGAGGCCAACCGTGTGGAACATGCTCCAGACACCGTGGGTCAGGTGCAGGCCGAGCATCGACATCGCGATGATGTAGAAGAGGGCCGGCAGCGGCTGACGGAAGCCCACGACGAGGTTGTGATAGGGGTCGAGGTGGACGTAGTTGGGGTGGGTGGAGCCGATCGTAAGGTGGCTCAAGTGATAGAGAACAAAGAAGAAAAGGATCGGGCCCGAGAGGTACATGGTGCGCGAGGCGTAAGTGGAAAGGGTCGGAGTTTTCTTGACGTAAGCCTGCGGGCGGGCGGTTTTGTTGGTGTTGTAGAGCTGGGCGATCGTCACAACGTGGAGAACGAAGCAGACGAGCAAGGCGATGCGAACGGCCCAGAGGAGTTCAGCAGAAGCATGCAGCAGTTTGGCGTAGTTGGCCAGGGCTTCCTGCGCGTTGGGCAGGTAGATCTGCAAGTTGCCGAGCATGTGACCGATGGTGAAGAAAAAGAGGATGGCGCCGGTAATGGCGACTACATATTTCTTTCCGATCGTGGATTGGTAAAGCGCCAGGGATTGCTGGAGCTTCGAATTTGGCGCAGCAGCGGTTGCCATAGGTTGTTTGGTGCCTCGGAAAAGATCAAGAGAGGAGTAATGGCTCCCACTTTCGTGGATGCCTGACTGTGCTTATTGTATAGAAAAATTTACTGTCTGGCAGTAAAAGCCGGGGGGATCACTTGCCGAGGTAGAGGCGGCGGGCCAGTAATTCGGGCAATCCGGCGGCGAGAATGCACTTGGCGGCGGATTCGACGTCGTAGCGGGTACGGCGGTAATGGATCAGGTGTTCGTCTGTGTCAAAAATGCACCAGGCGGCCCGCCAGTCGCCGTCGCGGGGCTGGCCGATACTGCCGGGATTGATGAGATAGCTGGCGGTTTCCTCGAGGGCGACGGTGAGCTGGGTGTCCAGCTCGGGCACCTGTTCGAGGGAACGGACGGCATTGCGCAAGAACACGAAACCGCCCTGGCGGTGGGTATGGCCGAAAAACGAGACGGCGCCGGGCAGGAACTGCTGCATACCGCGGACGTCGCATTCCTGAATGAGGTAGAGATCTTCGTCGATCGGGCTGCCGTGCATCAACCAGACGCCTTCGTGCGCGATTGGCCCGCGCGGCATGGCGGCGAGCCAGTCGCGATTGGCCTTGGTAAGCGTGTTGGCCGTCCAGGAGAGGGAAGCGGTGGCGACGGCATTGTAGCCCTCGGTGTCGTCGAGCCCGACAGCGACTTTGTCGTGATTGCCACGGACGACGGCTTTGACGTAGCGCGCCGTCCAGTCGACGACTTCATTGGGGCAGGCCCCGTAGCCGACGATATCGCCGCAACAGACAATCTGGTCGTAAAGACCCTCGGCCTCGGCGAGCACCGCATAGAGGGCGTGAAGGTTGGCGTGGATGTCGCTGAGGATCAGAAGACGCAGGGCGGAATCTCTCTACCAACTAGTATGGCCCGAATCGCTACAATGGAACGATGTCTCTAGTCGTTGTGGGCTCCGTCGCGTATGACGGCGTCGAAACTCCTCACGGCAAAGTCGAGCGGATGCTCGGTGGCGCCTGCACTTATATTGCATTGTCGGCCAGCTATTTCACCTCGCCGAAGATCGTGGCCGTGGTTGGCGACGACTTTGACGCAGCCGACCGGGAACTGCTCGCCTCGCGCGGCATTGGTCTCGAAGGGCTTGAAGTAGCCGATGGCAAGACGTTCTTCTGGCAGGGTGTGTACTCGGCCGATATGAACGATCGGGAAACGCTGCGCACGGACTTGAACGTGTTTGCGACGTTTTCGCCGAAGCTGCCGGAAGCCTACAAGTCGCAGCCCTATCTGTTTCTTGGCAACATCCAGCCGGCGTTGCAGAAGCAGGTGTACGGGCAGATGTCGAGCCTGCGCTTTTGCGGCGGCGACACGATGAATTTCTGGATCAATGATTTTCGCGGCGAACTGCTCGAGACGATCAAGGACTGGAACTTCCTGCTGATCAATGATTCGGAAGCGAAGCTGCTGTCGGGGGAATCGAACCTGCGCAAGGCGGCCGCCAAGATCATGGCGATGGGCCCGAAGAACCTGGTGATCAAGCGTGGCGAATACGGCGCGATGCTGTTCCGCGAGGACGGCTTGTTCATGGTGCCGGGCTACCTGCTGGACAGCGTGTTTGATCCGACGGGCGCCGGCGACTGCTTTGCCGGTGGCTTTGTGGGTTATCTGGCCGAGAAGGGGTTTGACCTCACCGGCGAGATCGACCCGCATGAATTGCACCGGGCGGTGATCTATGGCAGTGTGATGGGCAGCTTCTGCTGCGAGAAGTTTGGTGTGGACCGTTTCCGCACGCTGACCCGTCAGGAGATTGATGCGCGCTTTGAAGAGTTCCGGAAGTTCACGGCGTTCTAAAGCGGCTCCAGCGTGGGCTGGAGTAGTGGTATGTGCGGCGGTGCTCATGATGTTGAGCGCCGCCGCCATTGTTTTTGTGCAGTGGGAAGGCACGGCGCTGTACTACGGGGACGCGGCGGCGCATCTGAACATCGCGCGGCGGCTGGTGGATGGGCGCAATCTGATCTATGAGCAGATCGGCACGGTATGGTTGCCGCTGCCACATGTGTTGATGGCGCCGTTTGTGCGGGTGAACGAGTGGTGGCATAACGGGCTGGCGGGGGCGATCCCGGCGGGGATGGCGTGGGTGCTGGCGGGGACATTTTTGTTTCTCACGCTGCGGCGCGTGTTCGATACGAAGGCCGCCGCGGTGGGCACGGCTATCTTTGCCACCCAACCCAATCTGCTGTATCTGGCCGCGACGCCGATGACGGAATCGATCTTCTTTGCCGGGGCGCTGGGCATGCTGTTCTTTACCGTGCGCATGAGCGAGACGGAATCGCCCGGTGATGCGGCACTGGCGGGCGTGTTTGGCTGCGCGGCGACGCTGACGCGGTATGAGGGGTGGATCCTGCTGCCCGTGGTGGGCCTCTACGTGCTGCTGGCCGGTGGGGGACGGCGCTGGATGTGTGCGTTGGCCTTTGGCGCGGTGGCGGCGGTGGGGCCGCTCTACTGGTTTGGGCATAACGCTTACATCTATTCGGATTGGCTGGAGTTCTATCGCGGGGTGGGGTCGGCAAAGGATATTCAGAAGCAGATTCCGTACCCCGGCGCGCACGACTGGATGGCGGCGATTCGCCAGTATGCATACGCGGTGAAGGCGGTGAACGGCTGGCCGTTGATCGCGATTGCGGTGGTGGGGATCGGGCCGGCGCTGTGGCGGCGAGCGTTCTGGCCGGTGGTTTTCTGCGTGGCCTCGCCGGTGTTTTATGTGTGGAGCCTGCAGTCGGGCGATACGCCGATCTATGTGCCGGAGATCTATCCGTTTAGCCATTACAACTCGCGCTATGCGCTGGCGCCGCTACCGCTGTTTGCCGTGTGTGGCGCGGCGCTGGCGGCGGTATTGCCGCGCGTTGGCTGGGCCCTGCCGGCGGTGGCGCTGAGCTGGTATCTGGTGGCGCCGGTGACGGTGAAGCGTGAGGGAGAAGTGAACTCGATCTCCCGCCGGGCGTGGACGCACGAGGTGGCCGAGTTGCTGCGCGCGCAATATGACCCGGGCACAGGGATCCTGATGCCGTTTGGCGATTTGACGGCGATTCTCGAGGAGGCGCGCATCCCGATCGCCGAGTGTATCCATCAGGGAGACAAGCTTGAGTTTGACCGGATGACGGCACGACCGGATCTGTTTCTCAACACTGCCTGGGTGATCGCACAATCGGGCGACCGGGCCTCAAATGCGATGGCGCGCGCCCATGCGATGGGAATGCCGTATCGCTGTGTGAAACTAATAGCGAAGAAGCACGCGCCGGTGGTGGAAGTATGGCGCAGGTACGGTAAATGAACATTCCTTTTAGCAAGGCCCATGGGGCGTTGAACGACTTTCTTTTGACCTGGCAAGGCGATCTGCCGGCCGTAAAGGATCTGAATCAGCTGGCGATCGAGATTTGCCACCGGAATTCCGGGATTGGCGCCGACGGCTGGCTGCTGGTGAGCGAGGGCGAGCAGGGGTGTGACATCCGTATTCGCCTGTTCAATAATGACGGCGGCGAGGTGGAGATCTCGGGCAACGGGACGCGTTGCGCGGCGGCGTGGGCGATGCTGAACGGTAAGGCCGCCGGGCCTGAAGTGAAGATCCTGACCGGGGCCGGGCCGAAGTCGATGAAGGTGGTGGAGCGCGACGCCGAGCGGTTTCTGTTTCTGATGAACATGGGATTGCCGCGGGTGGTGGAGGGCGAGCTTGAGTGTGAGTTGTCGCTCAAAGCGGGTCAGGTGAACTGCACGATCCTCGACGTTGGCAACCCGCAGTGCGCCGTGTTTGTGAATGATTTTGACTTCGACTGGGTGGCGATGGGCGCCGAAATTGAACGGCACTCGCGTTTTCCGCGCCGGACGAATGTGAGTTTTGTGAAGGTGATTGATCGCAATACGATCGATGTGCGTTTTTTTGAACGTGGGGTGGGGGTGACGAATTCATCCGGCACCGGATCCACGGGCGCGATGGCGGCGAGCGTGATGCGCGGGCTGACGGAAAGCCCTGTGGTGGTGAAGACGCCCGCCGGAGACCTAAACCTTTCGTGGGAAGATTCGATTTATCTTTTAGGACCTGCTGAAGTGACCGCGACGGGGAGCTTCATTTACCGAGAACAATGAAAAATCAAATTCTAGAGAAGCTGAATGCCAAGACGGCCCGCGTGGGCGTAGTTGGCCTGGGATATGTCGGCCTGCCGCTGGCTGTCGAGTTTGCCCATGCCGGGTTCCACGTGACGGGCCTCGATGTAGACCCGCGTAAAACGGAAAAGATCAACGCCGGGGAATCCTACATTCAGGACATTCCGACCGCGGCGCTCAAGCCACTGGTGGAAGCCGGCAAGCTGGACGCGACGACGGACTTCAGCGTGATCCGTGATCTCGACACAATCAACATCTGCGTGCCGACGCCGCTGTCGAAAGCCAAGGACCCGGACATGACCTACGTCAATTCGGCCGTGCAGTCGATTGCCGAGAACTTTGGCCCCGGCAAGCTGGTGATTCTCGAATCGACCACCTACCCCGGTACGACCGAAGAGCTCGTGCTGCCGAAGCTTGAGCAGGGCGGGATGAAGGTGGGCGAAGACTTCTTTCTGTGCTTCTCGCCGGAACGCGTGGACCCGGGCAACAAGCAGTTCCAGACGCGCAACATCCCGAAGGTAGTGGGCGGGCATACCGACAACTGCACCGAGGTGGGCGCGGCGTTCTACGGCCATGCGCTCGACCGCGTGGTGCCCGTGAGCGGGACGAAGGTTGCCGAGATGGTGAAACTACTCGAGAACACGTTCCGCATGATCAACATCGGCCTCGTCAATGAGCTCGCGATCATGTGTGGGCGCATGGGCATCAATGTGTGGGAAGTGATCGATGCGGCGGCGACCAAGCCGTTTGGCTTTATGCCCTTTTATCCGGGGCCGGGCCTTGGTGGGCATTGCATTCCAATCGACCCGTTTTACCTGAGCTGGAAGTCGAAGCAATCGGGTATTGAGGCGCGCTTTATTGAACTCGCCGGCTACATCAACGGCCAGATGCCGCACTTTGTGGTGGACAAGATTCAGAACGCGTTGAACGATCATGCCAAGCCGCTGCGGGGCTCGAAGGTGCACATCCTCGGCATGGCCTACAAGAAGGACATCGATGACGTGCGGGAATCGCCGGGCCTCGACATCATGCACCTGCTGGTACAGCGCGGCGCCGTGGTGTCCTACTCCGATCCGTTTATCCCGTCGTTGCGGCTCGAAGGCCACACGTTTGAATCGCAGGACATGCTGAGCTCCTGCACGGCCGCTGACTGCGTGGTGGTGGTGACCGATCACACGAGCGTCGATTACGCGAAAGCGATCGAGGTTTCGCGCCTGATCGTCGACACCCGCAATGCTCTCAAGAAGTTCAACTCTGAGAAAATCGTAAAGCTTTGAGAAAACTCTTATTGACTGCTGGACTGGCGGCCTCACTGGCCGCCGCCGCGGACGTGTCCGCCATCGAGAAGGACCTGCAGAAGGCCGTGGCCGGGTTTAACGGCCGGGTGGGCGTCTGCATTGAGGCGGACGGTAAGCCCGCGTGCGTCAATGGCGATGCGCGATTCTCACTGCAGAGCGTGGTGAAGCTCATGGTGAGCATGGCGGCGCTTGACCGCGTGGATCAGGGCAAGTGGAAGATGACGGACAAGATCCTTGTCACGCGCAAGGATCTCAGCATTTTTGTGCAGCCGATTGCCGCAAAGGTGGGGCCGCAGGGGCATGAGTTTACGCTGGCGGAACTGATGGAATCGGCCAGCATGACCAGCGACAATGCCGCGTGTGACGTGTTGTTTGCGAAGCTGGGTGGGCCGCGAGCGGTGCAGGCTTATCTGGTGAAGAAGGGCATCAAGGGCATGCGCGTCGACCGTGATGAGAAGACGCTGCAGACGAACATCATAGGCATCCCCTGGAAGATCGAATACTCGGATGAAGCGGTGCTCGAGAAGGCGCGCGAGGCAACGCCTCGTGACGTGAAAGCTGCTGCTTATGCCGCGTATCTCAAGGATGAGCGCGATACCTCCACCCCGCGAGCAATGATGACCCTGATGAGCCGCCTGCAGAAAGGCGAGATGTTGTCGGCGGCCTCGACGAAGTGGTTGCTCGATGTGCTGGAGCGCACCGAGACGGGCCCTGACCGGCTGAAGGCGGGCTTGAAGCCCGGCTGGCGCATCGCGCACAAGACGGGCACAAGCAGCACGTTTGAAGGCGTGGCCGCGGCCACCAACGACGAAGGCATCCTCTACGGGCCCAAGGGCGAGATCATTCCGATTGCCGTGTTTGTGGGTGATGCAAAGGAAAAGCCCGAGGCGCGCGCCGCAATGATCGCCAAACTGGCTCGCATCGCGGTGGAACGCCTCGGGCGTTAACCCTTAAGGAATCCAACTAGAAGTTGAACTTGAGACCCAGCTGGATCAACCGCTGGTCGATGGCTGCTGTCCACGCATAGGAAGGCGCGGCGGTGATGAAGCCATTGACATCCACCGAGGCGGCGGTGTTAACGCCGGTCACATTGGTGTGGTTGAACAGGTTGGTGGACTCGGCGAAGAACTCGGCGCGCATGCGCTCACGGATCGGGAAGATACGCGAGTAGCGCACGTCGAGCTGATAGGTGGCCGGGCCGCGATAGGTGTTGCGACCGATAAAGAGCGGACGCTGGAAGGCGACGCCCGTGGCCTGATCGTTGTTCAAGACACGGTTGGAGCCGATCGTGAATACGTCGCCCGAGATCGCCGTCACAGTAAAGCCGAGGCGATTGTTCTTGATCAGGTAGCTGGCCACCTTGTTGTCGAACTTGAAGTCGGGCTCATAGACGCCGGCCACCTGCAGGGAGTGGCGACGATCGGTGAGCGAATTGCCTTTGTCGCGGCGACGGTTGGAGAGGTCGCTCAGCAGGAAGGCGCCCGAGTCGATGTTGTTCTGCTCGGGGGCGTCGTCGATGGCGTGCGACCAGGTGTAGCTGGCAAAGGCTTCAAATCCGCGGCTGTAGCGACGGTTGAGGGTAAGCGTGCCGCCCGAGTAGGACGACTGGCCGGCGCTCTCGGCGGCGAGGATGTTGTTAAAGCGCGGGTCAACGCGCTGGCCAGCGGTGGAGATCCAGATCGGACGACCATCGGCAAGCGACTGACCGCTAGGCAGCAGGTTGATGTTGCGATAGATCGGCAGGCGGTTGCCACGCGTCCACAGGTAGGTGGCGGTGATGGCCGTCTTGGGGGCGATCTCGCGGGTGATCGAGAAGTTGAGGTTGCTCGAGTACAGCGTGGCGAAATCAGGCGAGATCGTGTCGATCGACTGGATCGGCAGATTGGTGCCCGTCGGCAAGCTGGTAAGGATGCTCGGGAAGTTGGGCGTCACGATCGGGTTGGTGACCTGCAGGAAGTTGCCCTGGCCGTTGTTGAGCAGGGCGCGACGGTAAACGTCGGTCTGCGGCGGGTCGAAGAACATGCCGGCGCTGGCGCGGACGACGGTGCGCTGCGTTTTGCCAAGCGCCCAGCTGAAACCAAGGCGCGGGGCAAAGTTGTTGCGATCGGTGCGGAAGCGCTGCGAGAAGGCGAACGGCGAAGTGCTGTTGGCCGACGGCATCTTGTAGACGTCGTAGCGCAAGCCGTAGGTGAGCGTGATGTTGGGACGCGGCTTAAAGGTGTCTTGCGCGTAGAAGCTCGAGAACAGCGAGTTGTACTTGATCTCGGGTTCGCCAATGGTCTGCGTGAAGTTCTGGTAGGAACGCAGGTTGATGGAGTTGCGCGCGTCAAGGTAGCTCTGGATGTTGGCGAACGTGTAGCGACCGAACGTGGCGGCCACCTGCGTGTCGCGGATGTGGCGCATCGTGAAGCCGAACTTGTAGCTGTGGCGGCCGGAGTTGATGCTCAGGTTGTCGCCGTACTCGGGGGTGGCTTCGGTGAAGTTGAAGCCGACGCCTTCGCTACGTCCGAACTGTACAACGCCCGTGATGTTGATCGAAGGGCCAGTGCCGGTGGCTTCAAAGGATTGCTGCTGCTGGCTGCGCCAAGGGGTTTGAAAGCGGAATTCGTTGACAATATTCGGCGACAGCGTCGAGATCAACTGCGCGGCGCCGACGTAGCTGCGGTCGACGAAGTTGTAGGTGCGGGTGACCACGCTCAGACCGCCAGCACCGTTGAACGGCGAATCGTTGCGATGGCCGTTGAGGCGCAGGCTGAGGCGGTGATTGTTGTTGATCTGATAGTCGAGCTTGCCGAAGAAGAACTGCACGTTCTGACGGAAAGGGATCGGGTCGGCAAAGCTGGTGGGCAGGCCCACCTGCGTCAGCACGGCGGGCGTGACGGTGACCACCTGCGGCAGATCGCGCTTCACCTTTTCCCAGGCGCCATAGAAGAACAGCTTGTCGCGAATGATGCGACCACCACCGTTGCCGTAGAACGAATCGACGTTCGTCTGGGGGATCGTCCCGCCTTCGCGCAACAGCGCCGGGGCGGCGCTGAAATCGGTGCGACGGAACAGATACGCGCCTTCACCGTGGTAATCGTTGGTGCCGCTCTTGGTGATCGTGTTGGCCACCATGCCGACCGTGTTGCCGAACTCGGGGGCAAAGCCATTGGAGACGAAGGCGACTTCTTCCACGAACGTATTGGAGATCGGGATCAGGCGAATGCCGGCGCGATCACTCTGCACGTTGTTGCTGCCGTCCAGCTGGTAATTGATGCGGCCGCTGAAGCCGTTGGCGTTGATCTTGCGCGGCACCCCAAATTCGGTGTTGGGCCGGCCCGTGACGTTGGGCTGGAAGAAGACGAAGTTGTAGGGGTTGCGGCTGACGAGGGGCAGATTCTGCACCTGATTGCTCGACAGCGTGGAGCCGATGTCGGTACGGCCGGGTTCCGTGACAGGCCCCGAGGCGGAGACGACGATTTCCGTCGTTGTGCTCTGCACACTCAGGTCGATGTTGATGGTGGCGGTGGTGCCGGCGTTGATCACAATGCCGGTTTGCTTGATGGTGTTGAACCCACTGCTCGCGACCACTACTTCATACTCGCCGCGCGGGAGCACGGAGAAGCGGTAGTAACCCACTTCGTTGGTTTCGCTTGCGCGCTCGAGGCCCGTGCCGAGGTTGCGAGCTTTGACGGATGCCTTTGCAATGGGTGCGCCGGCGGGGTCGCGGACAATACCTTCGATTTGGCCATCGATGGCTGCCGCCTGGGGGAATGCGAGTGCTGCGGACAGGAAAAAGAGTGGGAGCAGAACCCTTGAAGTCATGCCCTATTGTATTACATCTCTGTCAATCTCTACTTAACCAATCGCCATTTTGTAGTATTTCGAGATCCTCGGCAGGCCATTGATACAGATAGGTCCAGCACCAGACGCGTACGCCGTCCTCATCGGTGGCAGTACAGACGATGCGGCAGTATTCGTGGGGTTCGGGGTCGTCCGGGTGGCAGCCCTCGTAGCGGTCGAGTTGCTCGAGCACGCCTGCATCGTCGGGCAGCTCATACAGTTCACCGAGAACGCGCTGGGTGGCGCCCATGGCCGGCAGCAAGCCGGGATAGTTGCCGAGATTCACCAGCCGTCCCGCCAGGGTGGCTGGTCCTTTGTGGCGCGCGATGCCCTCAAGCCAGATCGACTGCGCTACGCCAGTGCCACGGCGCAGGGTTCCGTAAACAAACAGATGACGAACAGTGTCTGAGCGCATCGGCTAGTCGGCGTCCTTGTCTTCAATGCCTATCTGGCCGAGGCGATAGCGGAGGGCGTTGCGTGTAATGCCCAGCAGGCGAGCGGCCTGGCTCTTGTTACCACTGGCGCGCTTGAGTGCTTCCTTGAGGATGCATTGCTCAAAGGCATCGAGCGTCATGCCAGCGGGGAGAAACGGGACATCGGTGGTGGTCTGCCGTTGGCGGGGGCCCATCTCGATGCGGATGTCGTCGGCGCCGAGATTGTCTGTGCTCGCCAGCAGCAGGCTGCGCTCGATGACATTCTCGAGCTCACGCACGTTGCCCGGCCAGTCGTAGTGCAGCAGCTTTTCGAGCGCACTGGCCGTCAGCCGTTGCGACCCGTTGCCGTACTTCTGAATGAAGTGCTGCGCGAGCGCGGGGATGTCCTCCGAGCGATTGCGCAGGGCCGGAATGTTGATCGGCATGACGTTGAGGCGATAGAAGAGGTCTTCGCGAAAGCGCCCACCTTCAAGCGCCGCGCGCAGGTCGACATTGGTCGCCGCGATCACGCGCACGTCGATCTGTTTGGTGCGGTTTGATCCGAGGCGTTCAAACTCGCGCTCCTGCAGCACGCGCAGCAGCTTGACCTGCACCGGCATCGGTACATCGCCGATCTCATCAAGGAACACGGTGCCCGTGTCGGCCTGCTCAAACTTGCCGGGCTTGGCAATCGTGGCACCGGTGAACGCGCCTTTCTCGTAGCCGAACAGTTCGCTTTCCATGAGGTTCTCGGGCAGCGCGCTGCAGTTGATCTTGACCAGCGGCTGATTCTTGCGTGGAGAGAGGAAGTGGATGGCGCGCGCCACCATGTCTTTGCCGACGCCGCTTTCGCCACAAAGCAGCACGGTGGCGCGGCTGGGCGCGACCTTCTCCACCAGCCGGAAGACTTCTTGCATGCCGGGGCTGCGGCCCACCATGTTGCCAAATGTGTAGCGTTCTTCGAGCTCTTCCTTGAGCCGGGCGTTTTCATTGCGCAAGGCGCGCAACTCGTGCGCCTTGGCGATGACGGCCGTGAGGTGATCCAGCGAGAAGGGCTTTTGCAGAAAGTCCACCGCGCCGCGCTTCATCGCCTCGACGGCGGTCTCCACATTGCCAAACGCGGTCATCACGATGACCTGAATGCCGGGCGATTCGCGGTGGATGTTCTCGAGCAGCGTCAGTCCATCCATGCCAGGCATCTTGAGGTCGGTGAGCACAACATCCACGCCCTCCAGCTTGTGCAGCGCGAGCTCGGCGCTCGAAGCCGTCTGCACATCATGTCCTTCACTGCTCAGCTGCAGTTCGATGACGCGGCGCAGCTTGTCTTCGTCTTCAACGACCAATATCTTCATGGGTGGTTACTCTGGCGTCTCCTGCCGGTCTGGCAGCCAGACGCGAAACGTCGTGCCTTCCTGCGGGGCGCTATCTACGTGGATCCTGCCACGGTGCTCATCTACAATCTTTGAGACGATGGCAAGGCCCAGGCCGGTTCCATCGGCCTTTGTGGTGAAGAACGGATTAAAGATGTTGGGCAGATTCTCGCGGGCAATGCCCACGCCGCGGTCACTGACGCTCACCTCGATGCCGCCTTCGGCCGGACGTGTGGCGATGGTAACGGCCGCGCCGGGTTGGCTGGCGTCAATCGCATTGCACAGCAGGTTGGTAAGCAACTGCTCGATCCACTTCGGGTCCACCGGGACGGGCGCGATGTCGGGAGAATCGTTGCGGATGATCGTGATGCCGCGCTCGCTCGAGCGCGCCTGCGATTGCTGGATCGCGCGATCGATCAGGTCGGCAAACTCGACGATCTCCACATGCAGCCGAAACGGACGAGCAAAGTCGAGAAAGCGTTTGACAAGCTCATTGGTGCGATCCACTTCAGTGGAAATATAGCCGGATAACTCGCTTGCGATCGCATCCTGCGTGCCCAGCCGGCGCGCCAGCATCTCCGCCGAACTCTTGATGGTGCCAAGGGGGTTGCGTAGCTCATGCGCGAGGCCCGCCGTCAACTGGCCCAGCGCGGCAAGGCGCTCACTGCGTTGCACCTCGGATTGAGCCGCCTTGAGATTGCGATTGGCGGCGGCAAGTTCTTCAGCCAGCGCCTGATAGCGGATCGTCTGCTCGCGATTCTCGCGCGCCAGTTGATATGTGAGGTAGGCGGCGAGAAAGAGGAACAGCAGTCGAAAGCTGATCTCCTGTTGCTGGTCGACCGGAATGACGTGTACCTCAAAGTCGATGAACAAAAGAAACGAGAGGTACGACATTGCGGCGAGCGATGTGGCCACCAGCGTCGCCACCGGGCCGAAGAGCGTCGCGGCGCGCACCACCGGCAGCAGCAGAATCAGGTAGTAGCTTGAGGCGATGCCGCCCGTTACACCCATCAGCAGCCA
>CAZBTA010000136.1:0-13729 GCA_964494515.1 uncultured Bryobacter sp. | reverse complement strand
TCACCTGGAAGCCTTCCATGGCGGCCTGCAGCGCGTTGATCGGGTCGATTTCCGTTACAATCACGCGGGCGCCCATGCCACGCAGGGAGTGGGCCGAACCCTTGCCGACGTCGCCATAACCGCAAACCACGGCAACCTTGCCAGCGAGCATCACGTCAGTGGCGCGCTTGATGCCGTCAGCCAGCGATTCGCGGCAACCGTAGAGGTTGTCGAACTTCGACTTGGTGACCGAGTCGTTGACGTTGATGGCGGGCACGAGCAGCTTGCCTTCCTGCAACATCTTGTACAGGCGGTGGACACCGGTGGTCGTCTCTTCGCTGACGCCCTTCCATTCGGCGACGATCGGACGCCAAACGTTCTGGTTTTCAGCGTAGACGCGCTTGAGCAGGTCCTTGATCACCTTTTCTTCGTGCGAATCCGAGGGGGTGTTGACCCAGTCGGAACCGTTCTCGAGCTCATAGCCCTTGTGGATGAGCAGCGTCACGTCGCCGCCGTCGTCAACGACGAGCTGCGGGCCGAGACCCTTGCCGTGGAGCACGGCATTGAGCGTGCAATCCCAGTATTCTTCGAGCGTTTCGCCCTTCCAGGCAAACACCGGAACGCCAGCGGCGGCAATGGCGGCCGCGGCATGATCCTGCGTCGAGAAGATGTTGCAGCTCGCCCAGCGCACACTGGCGCCGAGGTCCACCATCGTCTCGATGAGAACCGCCGTCTGGATGGTCATGTGCAGCGAACCCGTCACGCGCACCCCGGCGAGCGGCTTGTCTTTGGCGTACTTTTTGCGAATCGCCATCAGACCGGGCATTTCATGCTCGGCGATGTCGATTTCCTTGCGTCCCCACTCGGCGAGGCCGAGGTCAGCGACCTTGTATTCGGTCGCGATATTCGTTGCGGTTGCAGACATGCCCTAAGCATAACACAATTTTTGAACTCATCATGATTTATTGATACACTCGTACTTCCCCTCAGTAAAAATGCCTACCCTACTCAAAAGCCTCAAACTCCTTGGGGACGAATCGCGCCTGCGCATTCTGCGCCTCCTGCGGCAGGAAGAATTGAGTGTGGCCGAGCTGCAGGAGATTTTGGGCATGGGGCAGAGCCGGATTTCGATGTCGCTCGCGCAGCTCAAGCAAGCCGCGCTGGTGGACCTGCGCAAGAGTGGTCAGAAGCATCTGTACCGCTACACGGGTGATGAGACTGTCACCAGCCTGATCGAGCAAACCGCCGCCGAAATCCCTGAGGCCAGCGAAGATGACGCCGGGCTAAAGCTGATCCTCAAGAAGCGCAAAGACCGTGTGCGCGCCTACTTCGATGATCTTGCCGGGCGCTTCGGGCGGCACTATGTGCCGGGGCGATCATGGAAGGCCCTCGCGGAGACTTTGCTCAAGCTGCTGCCGCCGATGGAGATCGTGGACATTGGGGCAGGGGAGGGCACGTTGTCGTTGTTGCTTGCCCAGAGCGCGCGTCGCGTGATCGCGGTGGATAACTCCGAGCAAATGGTGGCATACGGGCGCGAAACCGCCGAGAAATCGGGCGTGAAGAATCTCGAATATCGTCTGGGTGACCTTGAAGAGCTGCCGCTTGAGCCGGCTGAGGTGGATCTGGCGCTCTTCAGCCAAAGCCTCCATCACGCCATCCACCCCCAGAATGCGCTCCATGAGGCGTATCGCGTGTTGCGACCCGGTGGCAAGCTGGTGATCCTGGATCTCAACCGCCACAACTTCGAAGAAGCACGCGATCTGTATGCTGATCTTCACCTGGGTTTCTCGCAGGTGGAACTGGCGGAGATGATCCGCCGGGCAGGGTTTTCCAACCCTGACATTATCGTCGTCCATCGTGAGGACGAAGCCCCCTATTTTGAGACCGTCCTGGCAACTGCTACCCGCTCACCGGCCTAATCCGCCCGTTCATGAGGATTTCATGCGGGTGCTCCCTACGGTTGTTAGCGTTGGGGTATGGCTGTATTTGCTTCATTAATCCGATTTGCGTTATTGATAACGCTATCTCATGGTCTCTTCGCGCAGAGTCTCGTTGAAACGAATGTTAGCGGGACTGTATTTGACACGCAGGGGAAGGCGGTTCCGGGGGCGATTCTGAAGGTCACCGATGGCCTGGGACGGGTGAAGCAAACCTCGGCGTCAAATGCCGAAGGCCGCTTCAGCCTGAGGGTGGTGGGTACGGGCACCTTCGCCCTGGTGGCGGAAGTGGTGGGCTTTGAGCCGGTCACCACCGGTCTGATGGAAATGAAGGGTACAGCCCTTACGGTTGATCTCAAGCTGGGGGCGCTTGCCAAGGCCGAAGCGGTTGTGACGATCAACGAACGCGTGGTGGAGCCGACGGTGGACCAGCGCGATGCGGCGGTCTTCAACAAGACCCTCTTCACCCGCGACGACCAGATCTTCCAGACCCTCGGCGCCGGCCTGAACTTTGGCCAGCACGCCGGCGGCGGCAAGTCGCTTGAGGTGCGGCGCTTTGGCTTTAACCTCGACCACGGCGGCACGGGTGGCGGCATCCGCTTCAACATGGACGACATGATCGTCAATCAGGTGTCGGGCGGCCACGCGCACGGCTATCTCGGCGCGCTCAAGGGCCTCAGCCCCGAGTTGGTCGAAAGTGTCAACCTGATCAACGGCCCCTTCAATGCGCAGTATGGCGAGTTCAGCGGTCTTGGCGTGGTGAACATCAAGACGCGCGAAGAGCTGCCCAATCAGCTGACCGGCCGCGTGCAGTTTGGCCAGTTCAATACGCGTCGCATCTTCACGGCGTATAGCCCTTCATTCAAGAACACGCGCATGCTGATCGCCAATGAATACAGCTATTCCGACGGCCCCTATGAGCAGCCGCTCAAGTACACGCGCGATAACTTCACCGCCACCCTGTTCCACACGATCCGCGCGGGCGAGAACGTGGGCTTCCGCGTGATGGGCGCTCTCAATGACTTCTACAGCGCGGGCCAGTTGCCGCTTGATGAAATCGAGGCGGGCCGCCTGCCGCTGTTCGGCTTTGTCGACCCAACGGATGGCGGGCTTTCGAAGTCGGGCACAGTCACCGGTTACTACAGCAAGGAGCGCGCCAACGGCGACCGCATCTACGTCAACGGCATGGTCAACCGCCTCTTGTTTGATCTCTTCTCAAACTTCACGTTCTACCTGAACGACCCCGTCAATGGCGACGCGTTCGGCCAGCACGACTCGCGCCTGCAGCAGGCGTTGAACGCGAGCTACAACAAGCCGCATCAGCTCTTTGGCGGCTTTGGCAACTTCACCGGCGGCTACAACTACCTCGGCAACCAGATCAACCTCGGCCTTTACAGCCGCATTGGGCGCCGCCCGATCGACCCGCTCACCCAAGCCGATGTGCGCATCGACAATGGCGGCTACTTCATGCAGGAGAACCTGACGCTCGCCAAGGGCAAGATTCAGCTCGGCGGTGGCCTGCGCTATGACGACTACATCTTTAACACCACCAATCGCCTCGACCTGACGGACAAGGCGCGTGTGCGCGGTGGTCTGTGGCAGCCGAAGGCCAGCTTTGCCTTTACCCCCTGGCTCGACAAGCCGCTCACGTTCCATGCCAACTATGGCCGTGCCGTCACCAGCACGGGCGCACGCGCGTTCCTGGTGGACAAGACGAGCCCGATCGTGGCCAGCACGGATTTTTATTCCGTTGGTACTTCACACAACAAGGGCCGCTATTCGCTGGCGACTAATCTCTTCCTGATCGATCGCTCGAACGAGATGATCTACGTGGCCGACGATGGCACGAATGAACTGGTGGGCCCCTCGCGCAGCTATGGCTTTGAGGTGAAGACCTCGACGCAGGTGACGCGTTACCTGTCGGTGAACGCGAGCCTTACCAAGGTGCTGAATTCGTTCTACCGCGGCACGGAGCCGCGCGAATATGTCGACCGCGCGCCCCACTTTGTGGGTTACGTCGGCCTGACGCTGAGCGAGTGGCATGGCTGGTCGGGGTCGGTGCGCTTCCGCGGCATCAACCACTTCCTGGTCAACAGCGACGAGAGTGGCCGCCTGACGGCCCCCGGTCACAGCGTGACCGACTTGAGCGTCTCGCGCCGCCTCACCAAGTGGATGGACCTCAACTTCTCCATCGACAACGTGTTCGATCGCACCTACTACGAAACGGTGGACCGCTACACGTCGGCACTGCGCGGGCAGGATCCGGTGGAACGCTTCCACGTCACGCCCGGCTACCCGATCACGTTTGTTGGTGGCGTCACGTTCCGCCTCTTCAACAAAGACCGCTAAAACTCAAAGTGCATGAACAACTGCAACTGCCGCGCGGCCGAAAACTCAATGGTCTCGCGGTAGTTGCCCAGCCTGGCGCCGCCCGCCGCATAGTAGGGCAGCATGCGCACGGGGTTTGAGCGGTTGAGCAGGTTATAGCCCTCAACGCCCACCTGCAGACGCATGGGCTTGTCCTCCCAATGGATCTCCTTGAAGATGCGCGCATCGAGCGAGGCATTGGCGGCGGTATAGAAAGGGTTGCGCGCCATGCCGGCCGCCCGCGCGCTGATGGGGAAGGCGCCGGTGCGATACACGTCAGAAGTCTCAAGCGCGGGCAGTGGCCGGCCAGAGCCAAATGTAAACGTCGGCACGATGTGGATGTGCTCGAGCTTCTCGCTCAGTTTCTCGAGCGCCTCGATCTCAAACAGCGCGGTGGCGGTGACGCGGTGCGCCTGATGCTGGCGGCTGCGGGCCCATTCCTGCCGCAGGTTGAGCGGGTTCTGCGCCTGCTCTTCATAATCTGAGCCATCATCATAAGTCCGCCCGCCCGAATAGGACACGAGATAGCCGAACTCGCTCGTCATCTTGCGGCTCAGCGTCAGGGTCATGCCGTTGTAGCTGGAGCTGGCGTTCTGCTCGAGCAGAAACGTCGCCGGCAGTGTGCCAGCGGCGTTGCGAATGCGGGGCAGATGCACCCCGCGCACACGGCTGTACTCGGCGGCCAGCGTCGTATCGGCATTCAATTTACGCTCGACGCCGACGGTAAACTTCGCGCCATAGGTGGCGGGCATCTGGCTTGAGAAGCGGTAGCTCGCCGCGAAGGGCGCAAGGCCCGGGTAGGTGAACTGCTCGTAGGCATTTACGCCGTTCTTCTGGATCGCCTCATTCAGATAAGCCAGCGGGTAGCGGTCAAAGAACAATCCTGTGCCGAGGCGAAAGACGGTGCGCGATTCGGCGCCGGGGCTCCAGGCAATGCCAAAGCGCGGAGCGATGTTGGTGCGTGGCGAGCTGATGCCACCGGGCAGAAACTGATAGTCGTAGCGCAGGCCGGCCTCGATCGTCAGCCCGCGGCGGACCTGCCAGCGATCGTTGAGCCACATGCCGATCGGCGTGGTGCTGAAGCTGGTGGCGGGGTTGCCCATGGCGCGGATGCTGAAATCCGGCAGCCCCGCCTGATAGGCGGCCAGCGTCGGGTAAACCGTGACGCCATTGAACCGGTTGGCGAGACGGCCCGCAAAGTTGACGCGATGCAGGCTTGCGCCGAAGGACAACGTGTTGCGCCCGCGGATCCACGTCATGCCGTTGACGATCTCAATGTGTTCTTCGGTGCGCTGCTGGTTGAGCTTGGGGCTCTGGCCAAAGCTGAGCACGCCGGGGATCTCGACGAAAGGGTCGAGGGAATTCGGCGTGAGGTTGAAGTCGCGCGAGGCGTACTGGAAGGTAAGGCTGTTGAGCAGCGTGGCGCTGAAGGCGCTCGAGAGCGTGCCCACCACGCCGTGGTCGGCCACGCGCGAGGACCCCCGCGCCGATACATCCGAATGATTCTCGATGCCCTGCACGCCATTGCGCACCTTGCCGAGCGAGTAGGCATAGCGCAGCGTGCCGCTATGCACGTTGTTGAACAGGTGTTGCACCTTACCCGAGTATTGGTAGTTGCGCTCGCCGGCGCGGAAGGCAAAGGGGCTGCGCAGCCCGAGCAGGCCTTCAGACCACTCATCGCAATTCTCGGCATAGGTCTCAAAAGCGGCGGCAAAGAAAGTCTTGTCCTTCACCAGCGGCCCGCTGGCCGAAGCCCCCGGCTGCCAGCGCCGCATGTGCGGGCGACCGCTGATGGCAAATTCAGGGTTGCGGGCGTTGAGCGCCTCGTTTTGGAACAGAAACTCGCCATGGCCGTGCAACTTGTTCGAGCCCGAGCGGGTAACAATGTTCACCACGCCGCCGGCCGCGCCACCGAGATCGGCCGAGACGGTTGTGCCCGCGATGCGCAGCTCCTGCACCATCTCGAGCGGCACCGAGACACGAATCGCGCCGGTCGTCTCATCGCGATTATCGGTGCCATCGATCGACACCGAGTTGTTGCGCGAGCGGATGCCATTCGACACAAAGCCCGAGTCGTTATTCGCATTCCAGGTGGCCGCCGGGCTGCGCCCCGTTGACTGGCCTTGCGCCGGCGCCATGCCAGGAGCGGTAAGCACGAAGTTGACGTAGTTGCGCCCCTGCGCCGAGGAATGCTCCATGCGCTCATAGCCGTAGGAAACCGAGGCGGAAGTGGCGCTGGTGTCGAGGACGGGCGATTCCTCCACGACCTCCATCTTTTCGCTGACGCTCGACAGCTTGAGGTCGACCTTCTGGTAAAGCGTTTGCCCGGCGCCGACAATGATCTCGGCGAATTCCTTGCCGGCAAACCCGGCGGCCTCCACCGTCATCGACCATGGCCCCGCCGGCAGATTGGCGAAGAGAAATTCGCCGCGCTCATTGGCGGTGATCTCGCGCCGCTGGTTGGTATCGGCGCTGGTGGCGGTAACGCGGGCGCCCTGCACGGGTGCCCCTTGCGGATCGGTCACCATGCCGCCGAGGGCGCCGGTGCGATTGGAGACCTGGCCGAACAGCAGCAGGGCCTGGAATTGAATAATCAGTATCACTTGAACAAGTGTTGAAGTGTTGCGCACAAACGCAGGGTAGCCTGCGTTCCTGATACGTGCAACTCGTTAGTGTGCCGGGATGCCTTCGACGATAAAAACCGGGCTCTTGGTCGGGATCACCGCCCCCAGCGTAAAGCCGCTGGCGGCAAAGAGCGCGGCAAACTCACCAGCCGTCCGCTCGCGGCCACCGGTCATCGCCATCATGTTGATATCCATGAACTTACCGGGATCTGGCACGTTCGCCGGGCCCACCATCACCTCCAGTAGCAACACGCGCCCGTTCGCCGGCACTACCTTGCGAATGTTGCGCAAAATGGTGATCGATTTTTCGTCGTCCCAATCGTGAATGATGTTCTTGGCGATGTAGACATCGGCCAGCGCTACGACGGATTCAAAGAAGTTGCCGCCGACGGTCATGGTGCGATCGGCAAGACCGGCGGCGGCGAGGTGCTTGCGGGCGCCTTCGACGACGTATTCCTGATCAAACACGATGCCGCGCACGCCAGGATACGCCTTGAGAATCGCTTCGATCTGCGTACCGTGGCCGCCGCCGACGTCGCAGATGGTGGAATACTTGCCAAAGTCGAAGGCCTCGGCGACGGCGAGGTTCGAAACCGCGCTGAAGTTGGACATCGCGGCGTCGAAGATCGCGGCGCGATCGGGATGATTGCGGAAGTAAGCCCAGATGTCGCAACCCTCGGCCAGATCGGTGGCGATGCCGCCGTTGCGAACGACGTCGAGCATCTTCGTCCAGGCGTTCCAGTGTTCGCCGAAAGTGAGCATGCGCGTCATGCTGCGCAGGCTGTCGGGGCGATCGGTGGCCAGCAGCGCGCTGACGGGGGTGTTTTCAAAGACGCGACCCGGATGCTCGACAAACAGACCAACCCCGGCCAGCATGCGCAGAACGCGGTACAGCTCATCGGGACGCGCGCCGACTTCGGCAGCAATCGCCTCCACCTCGCGGGGGCCGGCGGTAAGGTGGTCGGCCACCCCCAGTTCGGCAACGATCCCAAGGGATTTTGTGACCCAGGCGCCGGTAAGCATTTGAAAAAGAATCTGGTTGGGTTGGAGTTCGGTCATAATCGGTCCAATGGATAACGCGTCAGAAAGGCTACCAGCATACCGTATGGCGGAAAAAATTTTGTGGCTGGCAGACTTTCCCGGGGCACGTGTCGTCTTCAAGGGTGGAGTCAGCAATTGATTTTCCGGGAGGTTGAAGACCGAGATCTCGTCCTCAAGGCGGCGAAAGGGAACGTTGACGCGTTCAACCTTTTGGTTTCCCGCCACGAGAAACGTGTATTCAACTATCTCTTGAGGATCGTAGGCCATCGCGAAGACGCCCTGGACCTGACCCAGGATGTGTTCCTGAAGGCTTATCAAAACCTGACCAAACTGAGCGATGTGGACCGGTTCTCTCCTTGGCTGTTCCGCATCGCTCACAACGAGGCTTACTCGCTGTTACGTCGCAACCGTCCGGATTCGGCCGAGCTGGTTTATGACCCGCCTTCGGCCGGATCCCGTGACGGAATGTTTCCAGTGGAAATGAGCCTTGCCGTTGAACGCGCGCTGATGCGGCTGAGCCCGGAGCAGCGTGAAGCCGTGGTGCTCAAGATTTTTCAGGGATTCAAGTTTGAAGAGATGGCGGAGATTCTCGAATTGCCGCTGTCGACGATCAAGTCGAGGCTGTACTCGGCGCTCGACCTGTTGAAGGGCGCCCTCGCGCCGGTAAAGGGATAACGATCATGGATTCATCGGAAATCGATCTCAAAGCATACGCCCTCGGCGAAGGCACGCCGGCCGAGCGTAAGGCCGCGGCGGCTTATCTGGCCGCGCATCCGGAAGCGCACGACGAGGTGGAGCGGCTCGAGTACACGCTCGCCGCCCTCGGCACGCTGCGCGATGAGGAATTGCCGCGCCGCATCGCTTTTGTTTCCGACCCCGTGTTTGAGCCTTCTCTCTGGCAGCGATTCTGGTCCTCTGGTCCGCGCCTGGCTTTTGCCGGCGCCGCCATGTTGGCCATGGCCATCACCGCGCATGGCCTGATGACGCGGCCGCAGGTGGTTACCGTCGCTGGTGCTCCCGCAAGTGTTGCCGCGCAGATCACCCAGGCCGACGTTGATGCCGCGGTGAACAAGGCCGTCCTGCAAGCCGTCAAAGCTGTTGAGGCACGCAACGATGAGCGCATGCGCGCCGAGGTGGCCAGCGCTGTGGCCCGTACCGAAAAGCAATTCACGCAGGAGATCCAGTTGATGTCGGCCACCATGCAGGAAAACGAAACGATCCTGCGCAAACAGTTGAACAAAATGTATGTCACCAACGCCGGTCTGAGTGTGGACGGCGCTCGCGAGTAACCCATGAAATACTTCTTCTCTCTCTTGCTGGCCACTGCCCTGCTGGTGGGCGCCGCCGTTGAACCGGTGATAACCCGCGTCATGATGTTGCCGGTGGAAAAGAAGATCGACCAGCGGCTCGAGACGCTGTTTGACGAGCCCTTTCTGCTGCTCGGCATGACGCGCGGCTTGTACCTCGAGAAGTTTGGCGTGGTCTTCAGTGCGGAAATGCAATTGCTGTCGACGCCCGGCGTCGGCACCTTCGGCTTCACCGCCCCGACGAAAGAGATGATTACATCGACCCGCAGCAAGAAGCTCGATCGTCTGCCTTTGCTGCGCGAAGCCATGCGCACCCAGCTGGCCTCGGCCGCCGTGGCGTTGACCCGACTGCCGCAGGAAGAGAAGGTGGTCTTTGGCGTATCGATCTTCCGCCGCTCGTGGGAAGACTCCACCGACATCCCCGCGCAGATCGTGATGCAGGCCACACGCAAGGATCTGCTGGCTGCCCGCACCGCGAGCGCCATTGAAGCCGCCATCCGGACGCAGGAATTCTAAGCCCCCGCCATGCATGCTCCCGCCAAGCTCGGTGAACGGCTGGTTGCCCGCAACCTGATTTCCGCCGACGAACTCCAGCAAGCCCTCGAACTCCAGAAAGAGCGCAACGACAAGATCGGCAAGATCCTTGTCGATTTGGGCTTTGTGGCCCAGCGCGAAGTGATGGCCGAACTCAGCGCGCAATTGAGCGTGCCGCTGGTTACCATCGACTCGGCCCCGGCCACCGGCCCCGAGCTCGAGGGGCTCTCGCCGCGCTTCCTGCGGCAATCGAAAATCTTTCCGCTGTCTTTTGACGGGTCCGAGTTGACGCTTGCCATGGCCGACCCGCTCGACTTCGAGGTGATCTCCTCGGTGGCGAGTTCGACTGGCATGCGTGTTAACCCCGTGCTCGCCACCGAGACGGAGTTGCTTGAGGCGATCGACAAGCATTACGCTGATGGCCGCCGGCCGGAGACGGTGGACGAGTTTGCCGGGGGCGATGCCACCGAAGACCTCGAGCACCTGCGCGACATGGCGTCTGAGGCGCCGGTGATCCGCCTGGTGAATACGATGATCGCCACCGCCGTTGAGGCGCGGGCGAGCGATATTCACATCGAGCCGTTTGAGAAAGAATTCCGCATCCGCTTTCGCATTGACGGTGTGTTGCAGAATCAGGAACCGCCGCCGAAAGAAATGAAGGCCGCCATCATTTCGCGTCTCAAGCTGATGGCCAAGCTGAACATCGCCGAGCGGCGTCTGCCGCAGGACGGCCGTATCAAGATCAAGACGCTCGGCCGTGAGGTCGACTTGCGTGTTTCGACGCTGCCCACGCTTTATGGCGAAAGCGTTGTCATGCGTATTCTCGATCGCTCGGCGACAGGTTTTTACGATTTGCGTAGTCTTGGATTTGACGACAAGATGCTGCAGTTGATGGAGCACTTCACCGAGCTGCCGCACGGCATCTTCCTGGTGACCGGGCCGACGGGTTCGGGCAAGTCCACCACGCTGTATTCGGCGCTCAAGCGGGCCAATCGCAGCGAGCGCAAGATCATCACGATCGAAGACCCGGTGGAATACCAGATGGACGGCATCAATCAGATCCACGTCAATCCGACGATCGGGCTGACGTTTGCCGCCGGGTTGCGCCATATCGTGCGTCAGGACCCTGACGTTATCATGGTCGGCGAAATTCGCGACCGCGAGACGGCCGACATCGCCATCCGCGCCGCGCTTACCGGCCACTTTGTTTACTCGACGCTTCACACCAACGACGCCCCGAGCGCCATCACGCGCCTCACCGACATGGGTGTTGAGAATTACCTGCTTACCAGCTCGATCGTCGCCGTGCTCGCGCAGCGCCTTGTGCGCCGTATCTGTCAGCAGTGTAAAGCCGAGGTGGGCGAGACGGTGACGCCGACGGGCGAGACGATCCCGGTCTTCCGCGGCAAAGGTTGTGAGAAGTGTTTCCACACCGGCTACCACGGCCGTATCGCGATCTTCGAGCTGATGCAGTTGAACGAAGAGATTCGCCGGCTGATCATGCGCAACGAAGACGCAAGCGTGCTGACCGATGCCGCGCGTCGCAACGGCATGAGCAGCCTGCGCGAAGACGGCTGGCTCAAAGTGGCCAGCGGCATGACGACACCTGATGAAGTTGTCCGCGTCACGCAGGAGTTCTGATGACGACGTATCAGTTCCGCGCGGTCACCGCGGATGGCAAACCCCGCAATGGCAGCTACACGGCCCAGAACGAAAAGATGGTCGCCCTCGAGCTGCGCCGGCAGGGCCTGACACCTACCTACATCGGCCTCGACAAGCCCGGTGGCTTTGAGATCAACCTGCCCGAGTTTGGCGGCGGCAAGCGCAAGGACGTGTTGTTCTTTACCCAGGAGCTCGCCACGCTGCTCAACTCGAGTGTGCCCGTTGACCGGGCGCTCGCTATCGTCAGCGAGCTTACCGACAAGCCTGTGTTTCGCGCGGTTGTCACCGACGTGCTGCGCATGCTCAAGGGGGGCAAATCGCTCGGCGACTCCCTCGCCATGCACCCGAGCTACTTCTCTGACCTCTACATCAACATGGTGCGCGCCGGCGAGGCCTCAGGCTCGCTGGCAACCGTGTTTCAGCGCCTCAGCACGTTTGAGCGCAATCGCGATGAATTGCGCGGTTACATCGTCAGCTCGATGATGTATCCGCTGCTGCTGGGCTTGACCGGTATTGGCGCCATTGTGGTGTTGATGTACTACGTGGTGCCCAAGTTCGCCACGATCTTTGAAGGTGGCCGCGTGACGATTCCGCTGCCGACGCTGGTCATGCTGCGCACCAGCGAGTTTTTGCAAGCCTGGGGCTGGCTGATCGCGCTGGTGCTGGCCGGGGGACTCGCCGGCTTTATGAGCTACATCCGCACGCCGAAGGGCCGCTGGTGGTGGGATGACTTCCGCCTCAAGGTGCCGCTGCTTGGCGATGCGTTGCGCAAGGCCGAGACGGCGCGCTTTGCTCGCGCGATGGCGACACTGGTGGCCAACACGGTGCCGCTGGTACAGTCGATCCAGATCGCTGGCGGCACGCTGGGCAACCAGCGCATCGCAAAGGCGCTCGAATCGGTGGCGCAAGGCGTCAAGCGTGGTGAAGGCCTGTCGGTGCCGTTGCGGCGCTGCGGGCAATTTCCGTCACTTGCTTCGCATCTGTTGAGCGTCGGTGAGGAAACCGGCAAGCTCGACGAAATGTTCACCCGCATGGCCGACATCTATGAGGCCGAAACACGTGACTCGATCAAACGTTTCACGTCCCTGTTTGAACCCCTGCTCATTCTGACAATGGGCATTGTAGTGGGCGCGCTGATCCTCAGCATGCTCCTTGCCATCACCAGCATCAATGAGGTAGCCATTTAACTGTTATGACTCCAACCCAACCCGTATCCCGTCGCCGTAGCCGCCGTCAGGCCGGTGTCACGCTGATCGAAATGCTCGTGGTCGTCACGATCATCGCGCTGTTTGCATCGATCGTCGGGCCCCGCTTGTTCAAGGCCGCCGATTCGAGCAAAGTCACCGCGGCCCGCACGCAGATCAACAGCTTCAGCCAGGCGCTGCTGTTGTACAAGAATTCGACGGGCAACTTCCCCACCACCCAGCAGGGCCTGCAGGCGCTGCGCACGAAGCCTTCGGATGTTCCCAATTGGGATGGCCCGTTCCTGCAGGGTGACGTGCCGCTCGACCCGTGGGGCCGCCCGTTCATCTATCGCTTTCCGGGTGTCCTGCCTGACGAGCCGGATATCATTTCCCTCGGCGCCGATGGCCAGCCCGGCGGCACGGGCATCAATGCCGATATTGCCAGTTCGGCGGCCGCCACGGCTCCCGCCACACAGCAGTAAATGACTCGCCACGGCAGACAATCCGGCGTCACGCTGATCGAGATGCTCATTGTGGTGGGCATCGTGGGCTTGATGGCAAGCCTCACCTTCCCCTCATTCAATGCGGGGCTCGACGGATTGCGCCTGCGCAGCGCGGCCACCACGGTGGCCTCGGCGCTGAATGTGGCGATGAACACGGCCGACCGTCGCCAACTGCCCGTGCAGGTGGCAATTCTGCTGGCGAAGAATCAGGTGGTGGTGCGCGCCGCCGACTCAAAGCGCGACCAGATCTTCGAGCTCTCCTCGGGCGTGAAGATCAAGCGCATTCTGCCGGCGCTGTATCTGAACGAGGAGACGAAGGATCGCTACATCATCGTTTACCCCAACGGCGCACCGCCCCAGCTGGTGGTGGAGCTTGAGACGCTGCGCGGCAGCTCGCGCAAGGTAGCGCTTGATCCGATCACCGGTGTCGCCAAGGTGGTGGACGCCGTCTTGCCGCAGTCGCAGGTGGTGAATGCGAAGAAGTAATCGTGGCTTTACGTTGATCGAAGTGCTGGTGGCCACCGTCATCATGGCGGTGGCGGTTTCGGCATTGTTGGGCAATCTCTCCACTTCCACAGCCAATCTGTTTCG
>CAZBTA010000135.1:0-13770 GCA_964494515.1 uncultured Bryobacter sp. | reverse complement strand
CATACTTCTTCCAGCGGGCCAGTGTTTCTTCATCAAGCCCTCTGGCCTCACCCCGTCCCACTGCGGCCATCAAATACCGCGCCGTATCGGCCGCCAGCACCTCACTGAGAATCCGCGACTGGTTGTCGTAGAAATCCTTGATGCGCTTCTGCACAATCTCAAGGTCTTTCTTCTGTGCCTTCCAGGCCTCAACAGTCTTCGCTTCCGCCAACGGCGTCTCGTTCAGCTCGCTCGAGTTCAATATGCCCTGCAGGGAATAAAAATCCTTCGTCGGGATCGGATCAAACTTGTGGTCGTGGCATTGCGCACAAGCAACAGTCAAACCCAGAAAGCCCTTGGTGAGAGCGTCCACTCGTTCATCCTGCATCTCCGGGCTTAAGGCAAAGAATCCCGTCCCCGCCGCCATCTCCGTCGACTGCATCAGATCACCCGCAATCTGCGCCTTCACAAACTGCTTGTAGGGCAGATCACGATTAAACGCATCGATCACCCAGTTGCGATAACGAAACGAATTCGGATACGGCTCGTCCTCAGTCGAGTTCAACTTGTCGTCGGCGTATCGCGCGACATCAAGCCAATAGCGCGCCCAGCGCTCGCCATAATGCTTTGAGGCGAGCAGGCGGTCCACTACCTTTTCCCATGCGTTGGGCGAGCGATCCCGCTCAAATGCCAACGTCTCTTCCATCGTCGGTGGCAAACCCGTCAGGTCATAGGTCACGCGCCGCAGCAACGTCCGCCGGTCCGCGCCCGCCGCGGGCTTCAAACCCTCTTTCTCCAGTCGGGCCAGCACAAAGTGGTCAATCCAGTTGCGTGTCCAGGCCTTGCCGGTCACTTGCGGCAGGGCATGCTTTACCACCGGTTGAAAACTCCAGAACGCGCGCTGCTCGGCCGAGATCTCATACTCGCTATTTGCGGGCGCGGCCTTCACCATGCTTGCCGGAAACACCGCCCCATCCTCAACCCATTTGCGCACCAGCGCCACATCCCCATCACTCATCTTGCCCGAGGGCGGCATCTTGATGCGCTCGTGTTTGTGTTCAATCACCTGCACCAGCAGGCTTGCTTCGGGCTTGCCCGCGACAACCGCCGCCCCGCTCTTACCGCCCTTCAACAGAGCCTCACGCGAATCCAGCCTCAACCCGCCCATGGCCGACTGCGTGTGGCACCCATAGCAGTTGCGCGCCAGCACCGGACGCACCTTCATCTCAAAATGCTCCGCTTGATCCTGGGCGTTCAACGCGGTCACCGCAATGGCAAGCCAGACAATTTGCATTGTGAAGATTCTATGAGAATTTCTTCAGAAAATCACTTGCCCGCAATGCCAATCCTTCGATATCGTCAGGGTTCCCTGTATGCCCTCTTCTGGAAAATTCCGCGTTGGAATTTCACATGACTTTGCCCTCGACGCCAAAGGCCACTACGAAGCCCCCATCGAACAAGTCTTCAGCAACGCCCCTCACATTGAATACGAATTGATGCCTCCGGCCGATAACGACCGGCCCACCACCGAGCAGCTCGATCGCTATGACGGCATTCTTGCCCTCGCCACGCGGCTCGACGCGGACAACCTGCGCGGATTGCGGCGCTTGGCGATCGTTGCGCGTTGGGGCGTCGGCTATGACCGCATCGATACCCAGGCGCTCACCGAGAACGGCATCGTGCTTTCGATCACGCCCAATGCCGTCCGCCGCCCGGTGGCGGAAGCCGCCCTCGCCCTCGTCTTTGCCTCTTCGCTCAACCTCGTCACCCAACACAAGATTGTCGAGGGCAACCGCTGGCGCGAATCGCTCCCCGGCCTCGGCCGCAACATCGCCGGCCAGACATTGGGTTCAATTGGTCTCGGCAACATTGCCTCCGAGATGTTCCGCATGGCGGCCTCTTTGGGCTTTGGCGCCCTGCTCGCCCACGACCCCTATGCCTCCCCCGATCATGCGCGCAGCCTCGGCGTTGAACTCGTCTCACTCGATGAGCTCGCCCGGCGATCCGACTTTCTCTGTGTCCACTGCTCGCTCAGCCATTCCACTCGCGGCCTCGTCAATCATGATCTGTTGCGGCTCATGAAGCCCACCGCCATCCTGGTCAACACCGCTCGCGGCCCCATCGTGAATGAGGCCGATCTGGTTGAGGCTTTGCGGACCGGGGTGATCGGTGGCGCGGCTCTCGATGTCTTCGAGACCGAGCCGCTGCCGGCCAATGCCGCCATCCGCTCTTGCCCCAACGTGATCTTCGCGCCCCATGGCCTTGCCTGGACGCGCGAGCTCGCCCGCGACAATTCCCTCGAAGCCGCCACCAATCTGGTGCACATCTCCCAAGGCGAGCTCCCAACCGGCATCGTCAACAAGCTCGTCCTCAACAACTCCATTTTTCAAATCAAACTCTCCAGGTGGAAGGTGAAAGCATGAAACCGAATCGCCTCAAACAGGTCCTCGCTGAAGGTCGCCGCCCTGTCGGCCATATGGTGTGGGAATTTGCTACCCGCGGCATGGCGCGCATCCTCGAAGGCGCCGGCGTCGATTTCGCCGTCTACGACATGGAGCACTCCGGCTACGACGTCTCCACCATCTCTGACCTGCTTGCCTGGACTCACGGCACCACCTTCGCCCCCTTCGTCCGCATCCCCGAGGCGCGCTACCACTTCATCGCCCGCATTCTCGATGCTGGCGCCCTCGGCATCATGGTCGGCAATGTCAAAACGCCCGAACAGGCCGCCTACATCGTCGACTCGGCCAAGTACCCGCCCATGGGTCACCGCGGCCTCGGGCTCAGCCACGCCCATAACGACTACCTTGCCCCCGACTCGGCCGCCTACCTCGAATACGCCAACCGGAACACTACGGTCATCTGCCAGATCGAGTCGCCCGAAGGGCTTCGCAATGCCGAAGCCATCGCCGCCACACCGGGTGTGGATATCCTCTGGATCGGCCACTTCGACCTCAGTGCCAACATGGGCATCGTTGGCCAGTTCGATCATCCCGACTTCAAGGCCGCCCTTCAAACGACTATTGACGCGGCACATAAACACGGTAAGCTTGCTGCCATTCAGCCCGGCTCGCCCGCCCAGTTAGCGGCATGGAAAGCCTACGATTTCGACGTACTTTCCTACGGTGCAGATTCGGCCTTCTACCGGGCGGCTCTCGCTGACGCAATTTCTGAAACGCGACGCTAGCGTTTCTCGTCAAACTGCGCCAAACTTTCTCATTCAAACAGTGATACTCTGTCATCACTTGTTGCAAGGAGGATTGAGGTGCGCATTAACTTTTCGCTCTTCTGGACCACCACCCTTCTCTCTGTGGTCACTCTGAATGCAGACCTTCGCAAGGCACGGGACCTTGAGTTGGCCGGCTCGATTCGCGCTGCCGAACAGGAATACAAGGCCGATGGCGGTATCGCCTACGCCGAGTTCCTGGAGCGGAGAAAGCATCCTGCCGCGCAGTCTGCATATGAAAAACTCGCGGCGTCCACCGACGCCACAACCCAACGCCAGGCCTTGAAACGCCTGGTTGTTTTGTCTCTGCTGGATGGCAATCGCAAGGCCGCCGAGGGTTACCTCTCGCGCTACCTCACTGCGGGGGGAACCAACCTCTCATTCAATACCTCGCCACGGCCCGCCGCCAGCTCTGGCATGTCGGAGATCCCCGGCCCCATTCGCAGCTTCTCGCGCATGGCCGCCCTGTCTCCCGACCTTCCGCCCGCTGAGTTGCTCGGCGCTCTCGCTCGCAACATCGTCACCAACGGCTATCAGGCCGCCGGTAGCAATGAAGGCCTCGAGCAAACCGAGTACCTCAAGCTTGTCTATCGTTATCTCTCGCAGGCCAAGGAGCTTGAAAAGCTCGCCGTCAAGGATCACCAGATCGTGATCGAGCAATGCGACTCAACGCAAACGGGCGAGTTGCTCAAGGTGCTGGGCTACCGCATGCGTGGCGCCTGCGGAGGTGACCTTGTGCTTGAAACGGTTAATGCCTCGCGCGCCTTCCTGACCATTGATTCGGGCTTTCCTCTCTCAGAGCTCGAAACAGCATTGAAGACTGGCCGCCCCTTCACCTACGACTACAAGCCCACGCCTGTCCCCGTGCTTTATGGCCCGAGCTACTGGCAGGAGACGAAGGATAAAGATAAGCCGGAGCAAAGCTTCATCGAGTTCTTCATGTCCGACCCGCAATTGTGCCGCCTCTACCTCGGCCTCTCGAAGCTCGACCCCACCACAGCGGAAGACCTCAAGAAGGCCATGCCCGTCCAGCGACTGCGTGCCTTCTCGCATGTGCTCGATTTCTTCGGTGGCATGCTACAGATTCGTAATGGCAAGGTCGCAGTGCCCGGTGATCCACGCTCGGCCGCCGTGTGGAATGACTTCCTCGGCGCCAATCCGGATAATGGCCCCGCCTTCCTCGAAAAACTGATATCGAGAGACGACGGCTGGCTCGCCGCTTACTTCGAAGCCCTCTCGCGCATCTCCGGCCCGACTCTCGATTACCTCACCGAGCCCAACCGCATGCGCCGCTTCTATCTCGCGCTGCGTGGCAAGGTCACCTCGCCGGGCCCGGCTCGTCCTGTCTTCCGCGCCTCTACCGACCTGATGTTGCTGACCTCGCGCCTGCGTATGGAGCCGAATGGAAAGCCGCACATCCCCGGCAATGTTGAGACCTGGCGCAACCTGTTCGTCAATCATCCGCACGGCAAATACGACGGTAAACTCACCAAGTCCGCCGCCGGATGGAAGGACCCCGACGACCTGCTCGAGGCACTCTTCGCCCTCTCACGCAAAGCCGTCGACAACGAGCCGCTCAAAATGTTCCTGAGCCTGAGCGACCTCAACCGCAATCGCAAAGAGCCGCTTTCTCCCGCGGCAGTGGAACGCATGATCAAGGATTGGCGCATCTTCGGCCCGCAGTATGCCGCCTTCGCTGAATTGCCCGAGCTCAGCGAGAAGTCCATCCTTCATTTCCTCACCACGGCGAGCACCCTGAACTCGATCGGCGACGTTCAACTCAAGGCCGACGCCGTGGGCTCGTTCCAGGCGCTCACCGCGCTCACGCAGATTTTTTATCGCAACCATCTGCTAAAGACCTCGCTCGAGGAAGCCTTCGAGCCGGTGCTCAACCAGCTTGCGACGGTAAAGAACCACCGCGATCTGTTTGACTCGGCCCGTGGCACCATCCGCCATCTGCTCAAGTCGGCTGGCGTTGATGATAAGGCCGACCCGCAAGCCGCCATGCTTGGCCTGCTTGCCGGCGTCTCACGCACCACTGACGAAGATAGCCAGCGCATCCTCGTGGCTGACATGCAGAAGGTCTTCGACGCGCAGCGTCTTGTATCCCTCAAGACGATCTTCGAGATCGGCGAGAACCTCGAAGCCCCCTCCGCAGGCGGCAAGATGAACGTCGCCCTCGTCAACCGGCTCAGCGGCCGCATTACGGATCAGCAGCCGCCGAAGAGCACGCTCTCGGGCGCCGAGAAAAACGCCATGAGCTTTGGCTTCTGGGTCGACAAGCACATTGAGAACGAGCGGCGCACCAACTTCCGCGCCATCGTCGACAAAGCGGGCACCGATCCGGTCAAGCTCAAGGAAGCACGCGGCCAGCTCGCCCCGTTCCTCCGCGACACGCTTGTCGGCTTCGCCTACTTGCACTATGCCCCGCCCGGCGCGCAGATTCTGTTTACCAACCCGCACTTCGTCCGCAGCCACGACTTCCTCGGTGTGCAAGGTACCAACCAAACCTGGCGCACCACTGAAGTCTTCGGCACCGGATGGCCTTCCTCAGCGGGCGGCCGGCTGGTGGGTTCGCTTGTCAGCCTGCCTTATGCGCTGGCCGAAGCCGAGCAGAACTTCCTGATCCCCACCCGCGAGCAGGCCCTGATCTGGGGCGACCTCGTGCCGCAGATGATCGTCTCGGCCAAGGTGCCTCGCTACTGGACCGTCACCCCCGCCCAGTTGCACTACACCGCGCTCCACTATCGGGCCGGTGAGTCGCTGCTGGCCCAAGCGGCCGTCGACGCAAACTTGCGAAACAAAGCCATCGCGGCGCTGATGCGCTTTGCGCCTCCGGCTCGCTGTGAGGCGGTCAACGCCTACCTCGAAGCTGGCAACGTTCCGGCGGCGATCGACCTCGTTACTCCCTCGGAGGCCTTCAATATGACGGCCTGGCTGCTCGGTACAAACGAAGCCGATACCAGCTCGCCGCTGATTGCCGAGATCAACCGCCTCAAGCGCGAGCGGCCAAACGAAGTCACCACCGCCGCCATCTCGAGCGCCTTCGGCACTCCCAAGCCGACACTTGCCAATTCCTATCAGCCGCAGTTGCTCAACCTCCGCACCTTTCCGACCCTGATGGGCTTCTCAAGCCGCATCCTCGCCGAGAGCTGGGAATCATCGAACATCTACTTCGCCTCCCTCGCCGACGAGCTGGGCATGCGGCCCACCGAGCTCAACCACCAGATTCCACAGTGGACCAAGCTCGCCGTGGAAAAGATCTTCGCCACCCACCTCGAGGATTGGCCCGCGCTGCTGCGCAGCCTCCGCATGGTGGGCCAGGAAATGAGACAATCATCGAAACCACTTCAGCAAGGGAGCTACTAATCACCAATGCGTAAGTTCCTCGCACTTATCCTCGTCTCCGCCGCCACCGTGGGCATTGCACTTTATGCCCAGGACGCGGTGTTCAAAGTGAAGGTCGACATGGTCGTCCTGAGCTTTACGGTGACCGACTCCAAGGGCAAATACGTCAACGGCCTCAAACACACCGACTTCCGGGTGCTCGAGGACGGCATCGTTCAAAAGCTCACCACCTTTGCCGAGGGCAACCGCCCCCCGATCCAGGTGATGGAAGACGGCTCCGCCCGTCCGCTGGCGATCGCCGACAACACCGCGCGTGAAGGCGACCTCAAGGGCCCCTCCGACGCCTTCGTTGGCACCAACGTGTTCGTCCTGTTCGATACCTCCAACTACATGTACCGCAGCTTCGTCTACGCCTCCGACGCGATCGCCGACTTCGTCCGCGGTCTCGACAAGGCCGACTCGGTTGCCGTGTACACCTTCTCGCGCAACCTCACGCGCGCCGCCGACCTCACCCGCGATCGCAACTTCGCCATCGCCGGCCTGCGCAAGGCCGTCGCTGGTGACGACTCCGCCCTTTACAACGGCTTGTTGCTGACGCTGCGCGATGCCGCCAAGGTGCCGGGCCGCAAAGTGGTGATCGTGTTCTCCAACGGCCCCGACAACGGCAGCATGGTCGCCCCCGACGATGTTCGCTCGGTGGCCGAAGACGAAGGCATCCCGATCTACGTCATCTCCACGGCTGAAGTGAACAAGGACCCGATCTCCTCGGGCGTCTTCCGCCGCATCGCCGGCCGCACCGGCGGCAAGGCCTATTTCGCCAAAACCTGGCAGAAGCAGGTCGAAGCTTTCGAATCGATTCGCGAGGACCTGGGTAACAGCTATACAATTACCTACTATCCGCAGACCAACCCGAATGAAGGCTTCCGCAAAATCTCCGTGGAAATTCCCTCTGACACTGGCAAAAAGCTACGCGTCAGAGCTCGTCCGGGCTATCGTCCGCGCACGAGTTAATACATGAATCACAACCCCTTCAGCCGCCGTGGTTTTCTCGCCACGGCGGCTTCCGTTTTGCGGCCGGTCGAACCGGCCGATCCCCACTTCCGTGGCTGGCCCACGATCCTGCGCACCCGCGATGGCGAATTGCTTGTTGTCTATTCGGGAGGCCGCGAAGGCCATATCTGTCCCTTTGGCAGAGTCGAGATGATCCGTTCGGGCGATGAAGGCAAAACGTGGTCGGTGCCGCAGGTGGTCCTCGATACCCCGATTGATGATCGTGACGCCGGCATCAGCGAAACGAGCAAAGGCACACTGCTCGTCACCACGTTTACTTCTCTCGTCTATCAGAAACAGAAAGGCTACTCGACCGAAGCCTGGCTCGCCGCCGAGCGTGGCACCACCCAGGCCCAGCGCGACTCGCTGCTTGGCGCCTGGATGCTGCGCTCCACCGATCGTGGCCTTACCTGGTCGCAGCCCTATCGTGTGCCGGTCACCAGCCCCCATGGCGCCATCACCCTCAAGAATGGCAAGCTTCTCTACCCCGGCAAAAAG
This sequence comes from uncultured Bryobacter sp., assembly GCA_964494515.1. GTDB lineage: Bacteria > Acidobacteriota > Terriglobia > Bryobacterales > Bryobacteraceae > Bryobacter. Next base: position 5,669 of record CAZBTA010000135.1, on the reverse strand, counting down.
TATCCCGACCCGGTCGGCCCCATTGGCGTCGCCCTGTCCACCGACGATGGGTTGAGCTGGAAGTGGCTCGCCACCATCCCCACCCGTCCTGGCGACACGGTCGACAACTACCACGAGTTGCATGGAGTTGAAGCGGCTAACGGCGAGATCGTCGTGCAGATCCGCAACCACAACAAGCAGGATCACTACGAGACGTTGCAAACCGTCTCGAGGGATGGCGGCAAGACGTGGTCTGTACCTGCGACCTGTGGCGTCTGGGGTTACCCGAGCCATCTGCTGCGTTTGCGTGACAACACACTCGTGATGACCTATAGCCACCGCCGCGCCCCCCGCGGCAATCAGTTGCGCACAAGCACAGATAACGGGCGCACCTGGTCTGCCCCCATCATCCTGAGCGACGATGGGACGGCCGATCTGGGCTACCCGTCAACAGTTGAATTGAGCAATGGAGAATTGCTCAGCCTCTGGTACGAGGTTCGTTCACCGGGCACCCCGGCCATTCTGCGAACAGCTCGCACCAGACTTTCCTGAGCAATACCGGTAACGACTAGGCGCCTGGTTCCTTGAGCCAGGCGAGCAGTTTCTGGAATCCGTCTTCGGCCCCGTTGGCCATGTCGGAAACCGCACTGCCGCGGCTTTGTCCCACGCGTTCGAAAAAGTCCTGACATTCGCGCCACACCAACCCGGCCCGATCGCCATAGGCCGTGTAGTAGGAGCCACCCTGTTGCGGGTTGATCCCCAACTTCGCCTTCACGATCCGGAACAGATTCTGCCCCGCCAGCGTCGAGCTCTCGATGACGTACATGTAACCACAAACAAAGGGGAAACTCGCCTCCGCCAGTGGTAATTCGAGTCGGCGCGTCGGATCAGGATTGACGCCCAGGGCTTCAAGATCACGCGCCAGTGCGCTCAGCTTTGAGCGGCTCTCGAACGGGAAGCCAAATTCTTCCCACTCGCGCCGATCCCTTACAGCAAGTTCGAATCCGAGATGGAAGGCCCACATCTTCCGTATCAGATCCGTATATATTTCCCGCGACGCGCGCCCTTCCATAATCGCCTTGTGACAAGGCGTTCCCTCAATCCTCTTAGGGTAGTCTCGCGTTTGGCGGCGCAGGCGATCCATCACGAGGCTTCCAGCTTCTACCGGCATTTGCGTCGTACTCCGTTCTCCGACCACGATTGATTCCCCCTCGCGGTGGTGGTCAAGCCATCCTGTGGGTATTCCCATCAGGGTTCACAAGGGGCGAGGGCCCTCGCGTTATGTCTTCGTATCGGCGAAATGGCGAAATGTTTAGAGATATTTCCCTACCACCCGTGAATGATCTTCTTTCAAGCAAAATACCGGGGTGTCGATATGAATTGGTGAGGATTCATCAATCTACGCTATGTCTCAGTCGCACCGAGATTCCATCCGCCGACCAGCCCGTCGCGAGTTTCTGCTGGGCCTTGCCGCCCTTCCGGCACTCGCTGCCGATGACACCGTCAAAAATGCCCAGTCCGCCGTCGACAAACTGCTCGACCGTGTCGTGACCAGCGAGCAGCGGATGCTCAAGGCACTCGCCGCCCGCAGCCCGATTGTTGAGACTTATCTGCAGGAAGAGCCCGATCCGGCCAATCCGGCCCAGTCACGTGACCACTACTTCCTCGGTCGAATGAAGCTCATCGATTCGGTCGACTACCTGTCGCTGGTCAACCGCAGTTCGGAAGGCTCAACGCGCCCGCCCAAAACCGAGATCCGCGTCGAGCAGAAGAAGGGGCTCAAATTCCCCTTCCTCAAGCGCTCCTCGAATGTCGTCGTCGAATCCCCGGAAGGATTCTCGTTCCTCCCGGCCGGCTTTGCGCAGATGGCGCTTATGGATTCGAAGTCCTTCGATCGCGACACCTACAAGTTTGAGTTTGTCCGGCGCGAATTCCTCGGCGATCTGCGCTGCCTCGTCTTCGATGTTTCTCCGCTCGCCAGCGATGCGGCCGGTCGCTTCATTGGCCGCATCTGGGTGGAAGACCAGGAGGCTTGCGTCGTCCGCGCCAACGGCACCTACACATTGCGCAGCAATGATGGCATCTACTTCCACTTTGACAGCTGGCGCGTGCAGGCTGGCCCGGGGTTGTGGATCCCGGCGGTCATCTACGTTGAGGATCAGACGGGTGAATCCGAGAAGGCAAACGGGGGCCGCTTCAAGGGCCAAACCCGCATCTGGAGCTATGACGCCCACAGCCGTCGCAAGCTCGACGAGCTCACCTCGCTGCTGGTCGAGACCGAGGGCGACGTCAAGGATGGCGCCGCGCGGGTAGAAGAATCCCCACTCGAGGGCCAGCGCCGCTGGGAGCGCGAAGCCGAGCTGAACGTCCTCGAGCGCCTCGAGAAAATCGGTCTGGTCTCCCCGGTCGGCGAAGTCGACAAAGTGCTCAATACGGTGGTCAACAATCTGATCATCACCAACGAGCTCGATATCGATGCCCAATGCCGGCTGCTGCTCACCACGCCGCTTGAGACGTTTACGGTGGGACATACGATTGTTGTCAGCCGCGGCCTGCTTGATGTGCTGCCGGATGAGTCGAGCCTTGCTCTCGCCCTGGCCCTGGAGTTGGCGCATATTGCCCTGGCTCACCCGACGCGCACCGAGTATTCTTTCAACGACCGCACGATGGTCAATGACGAAGCCGTACTCGATCGCTTCCGCTTCTCCCGCACTCCCGCCGAAGTCGAGGCCGCGATGAAGAAGGCCAGCCTGATGCTCGCCAAGTCTCCCTACAAGGACAAGCTTGCCGGCGCCGGATTGTTCCTCAAGGCACTCCAGCAGAAGAGCCCCATCCTGCCCCGGCTGATTCAGCCAACGCTCGGTAATGACCTGGCGAACTACCTCAAGACGCCCGAGTTCACCGAACTACTCGAAAAGGCACCCGCCATCGAGGACGGCAAGCTCGAACAGATTGCCGCGCTGCCGCTCGGCTCCCGCGTCAAGCTCGAACCCTGGGCCAACCAGGCGTACCTGATGAAGACGCGCGCCGTCAATCTGCTCTCCGCCCGCGAGAAGATGCCCTTTGAAGTTGCCCCGGTAAACCTGCGTCTCACCCGCATGAGTAAACCGCAATGAACCCGTTTTCGCGTCTGGCCTCAGGCCTTGTTACGAACGTCATTGTGGTCGGTACGCTGCTTTGGGTGGCAAGCTGGCCGGCGAGCGCCCCTCCAGTACGCCAGCGTGTACGCGTGGTCTCACTCGCGGCCCCGCCCCGGCTCACTGATCCGCCGCTCGTTGCCCCGAAGCTGCCCCGCACGGTTGCGGCGGCAGTGCCCCAGCGCAAGTTCACGCTGCCAGCTTCTCCTGCGCCCAGTCCTGCACCCGTGGTCGCCACGATTGAGCCCCCACCGGCGCCTAAATCGACTATTGCCGCCCCCGTGGCCCCACCACCACCTCCACCCGCCCCGCTGCCCGCCCCCAAGCCAGTGGTCGGCATGTTTGAATCAACGGTAGCTCAGCAACGGCCAACCCCACGGCGCGAACCAGTGGTTGAGACCGCCGGCTTTGGCGCCAGCGCCAGCCCAAACCGCGATGCGCGCCCCACCCGCTCACTCAATGAATCCGGCTTCGGCGCAATCGCTGAACCTCGCTCCACGCGATCTGCTCCGGGCCAGACACAACTGGTGGCCGCCCAGTTTGAGGCGCAAAATCTCCCTGCCGTCCGCCAGCGTCCCGCCGCGACCATTACAACGCCCGTCGCTGAGTTTGAGCCCGTTCAGATCTTGAGTAAGCCCCGACCGCAATACACCGAGCAGGCGCGCCGCCTCACGATTGAGGGGGAAGTGCTCGTAAAGGTGCTGTTTGGCGCCGACAAGCGTGTCCGTGTATTGAACGTCGTCCGCGGCCTCGGCCACGGCCTCGACGAAAACGCCGCCGTGGCCGCTGCCCAGATCCAGTTTGAACCTGCTCGCCGCAACGGTGTTCCCGTCGAACAGGCGGCCGTGGTGCGCGTGCAGTTCCAACTGGCGCAGTAAGGCTACTTCGTCATGCCGAGCTCGGCCAGGAGCTCGCGCGCCTCGTAGATCGTCCGCAGAGCCTCGATAATCCCTTGGCTCGCCACGTGCACGCTGCGCGCCTGTGTTTCGGTGTAGAGGTAGCGATTCGGCAGGCCCTCAATATTGCCATCGAACAGAATTCCCACAAACTCGCCCCTGGTATTCACACTCGGGCTGCCGCTATTGCCACCATGCGTGTCGGCCGTGGTGACGTAGTTGAATGGCACCTTCAGGTTCAATTTCCTCTTGCCGCTCACCCAGCGCTCCGGCAACTTAAGCGGGTCCACTCCGGTGGCATGCCGGTAGAGGCCGGCGTAATCGGTCATCCACGACACAGCCTTTCCAGCCTTGTCTTTATAACCAGTTGCCGGTCCAAAGCTCACGCGTAGGGTGAATGTCGCATCCGGGTAAATGTTGCCCCCCAGAGCATACTGCGCCTGGGCAATTCTGGCGGTAGCGAGCGATTGCGGCGACTGCACCTTGTCCTCATAAATCTTCCGCACCCGCCGCGCCTCCGGGTCGATCTTGCGGATCAGCACCAGCAGCGGATCCGTACTCTGCTCCACCAGGGCCGCCGAAGCAGCCAGCCTCTTGCGCTCGGCGATGTCAAACAATACGGTTCCTTTGGCGATCCCAGCCGCTACCACTTCCGGACTCCGCCCCCCAAGCACCTCACGCATCACTGCATGATTCGGCCCTAACGTCTTCAATGCAAAGCGCAAATACGCCGCAATGATCTCCTCTTCAAGCCCCCGGTCAAGCGGCGCCTCCGAGAACAAACTTTCCTCAAGACTTGGGATTCCCGCACTCGCGAATTCCCGCAACCGCTCGGCGTCCGGCTTGCCCCGCTCCACCGCCAAGCGGTACACCTCGCGCCCAATCGGCAGAATGCTGCCATAGGTCGATGGCCCACTTTCGAGAACATTCAGCTCCGGATAGATTTTGCGCAATTCGCCCGTAGCCGTCGCGAGTTCGTCCCATGCGCCACCAAACTGCTTCTGCTTGTCCGGATCAGCGGCAATCTTCGCACGCAGCGCCTTCTCTTCTTCCCGCTTCCGCGCCATGAGAGCCGGGTCCTGCAAGCCGCTCAAGAATCCGCTAACTGCCTTTAGACTGTTCTCGGCACCGAAGATTTCCTCCAGTGCTACACGAGCCTGCTCGGGCCCCTTCTTTGAGTATTCCTTCAGCGTGGCAATCAGCGCCTCGAGCCGCCCCTTTTGTAGTGGCAGACTGACATCACGCTGTGTTTCGAGCTCAGCCACGGTCAGCAACCGCCCGGTTGAGCCCGGATGTCCGGAAACAAACTGCAACTCGCCTTGCCGCGCTCCCGTCTTCGACCAGGGCAGATAATGGAGCGGCTTTACCGGTTTGTCCCCCTCGTACACCCGGAAGAACGTAATGTCGAGATTCCAGCGCGGGTAAGTGAAGTTGTCCGGATCTCCACCAAAGAACGCAATGTCCTTCTCCGGCGCGAACACCAGCCGGATATCCGTATACTTCTGATACTCGTACAGGTGATACTGACCGCCGCTGAATAACGTCACCACATCACAGCGGTGGCCAGTCTTCTCGGTGCACTGCTTCTCGATCGCGCTCATCGCGGCGCGGCGCGCCTTGCCGGCCTCGGCAACACTGGCGCCAGCCGCGACTGATC
>CAZBTA010000134.1:0-13793 GCA_964494515.1 uncultured Bryobacter sp. | reverse complement strand
AGCACATCATTCGTAATGATGGGGTCACGTGTTCGAGTCACGTAAGCGGCACCACCTTTTTTCCGCACTTTCCCTAGGAAAATCATCGGCTCCCTGTGGAGGGGCTTTTGGCCTGGAGGGGCGGTTTTGCCTGCTGAAAGGGCGAAACCCACGGTGGACCCAAGGATTGGGTGAGAGGCCTTTCCGTTTGTTGTTGCGATTCATGCTGTTGAAGGCGCTTCCGGCTTGTAGCAGCTTGGGACAAATGATTATGTCCCTTCCCCTGCCGACCAGCCGTCAAACTGGGTTGAGCTTGGGTCAGGTATGGGTCGACCCTTCAAGGCTTAGGCATTGCTATTGAACAAGAACATTCCATCACTACTTTGCGCGAAGGCGCAGATAGGCAGGTGTGGATGGCATATCCAATCGAGAACAAGCTGGTGGTGGGTATCACCTCCACCGCGCTGTTCGATTTCTCTCTAGAGCATCAGATTTACGAGCAAGAAGGCGTTGAAGCCTTTCAGCGCTACCAAGAGGCTAACAGGACAAAGCTTCCCGAACCGGGGGCCGCCTTCCCCTTCATCAAACGCTTGCTGAATTTGAACCGTCTCTTTCCCGAAGAGTGCCCAGTTGAGGTTGTGATCCTCTCGCGCAACGACCCCCAAGCTGGTTTGCGAATGATGGATGCAGTGCCCCATTACGGTCTCGACATCACTCGGGCGTTTTTTCTCTCGGGCGCGGACCCTTACCCCTACATGAAGGCGGTGAATGCGTGCCTCTACCTTAGCACAAACAAGGAAGAAGTTCGTTCAGCCGTCGCTGAAGGGCACCCTGCTGGCTTTGTGCTACCGTGCGCAGCCTCGGACGATGATCTCGACACGCAGCTTAGAATCGCTTTCGATTTTGATGGCGTTCTCGTGGATGATGAAGCCGAGAGCCAATATGCTGACGGCGGCCTACCTTTGTTTCACCACTACGAAACTACTAATAAAGATCGCCCGCTGAAGGGTGGTCCGCTCATGCCGCTTTTGCAGAAGATTTCAAACATTCAAAAAATCGAAAAAAGCCGCTCGATAAACGATCCCTTAAAGGCGGTTCGAGTTTCTATAGTCACCGCCCGTAACGCTCCCGCGCACGACCGTATGATGAACACGCTGAAGCATGAGGGTATCGAGGTGGACGAGTTATTTCTCACGGGAGGGATCGAAAAGAAGAATATCTTGGACGTGCTCAAGCCGCAAATCTTCTTCGACGATCAGCTTGGCCATCTTGAGCCCGCTGCGGAGAACACGCCATGTGTGCACATTCCTTTTGGTATCAGGAATCAGTGAGGTTGATTCAGCGGAGTTGGCGGACGTATAAGTTACGAATCCTCACAACAAGCGTGTTATGATGTGCTCTGCAACAGGCTAGTAATGCGGGACCAATTGAATATAAATCCTCGGCCTGGATGGTAAACTCTCTTTCCCCTAGGGACGATTAGTCCGAGGTTGCGCCACAGTTGCTTCTCTCCCTTTAGAAACCCTCTAGATGATTTTGCAACTGCGGCGGCATGGCGAGCTGGATTGCGCTTGAGCAAACCCTTGTTCTCAAGATCATCTTCGAGTTTCTGAAGCCAAGTCTGTTCATCAAGGCTGATCGCGACTGCATCTTGAAACTCGGAAATAGCGTTGAACAAGATGAGATGCTTACCATCTTCAAGTAAGGATTTTGCGATTGTATCAAGGAAAGGTTGTGACCAAGCGCCATACAAAGTGCCAACGTGAAGAGCCTCTAATCCGGCCTTGGTAAGAGATCCATTCGACTCCGCCCAGCCGATATGAAACAGAAAATTCCTGTAGTTTTTCGAAACGGCCACATAGTTTGTCGGTGAATTGCTATAGTGTCGAACACCTCCCGCCCAGTGCTGGATGGTCCCGGCCTGTATCTCGGCCCACAGGATTGCGAACGCGCGATCTCTAACGGTGCCTTTGGAAGACGACGGCTTTCGCATTTCGTCGTACGCCGCGACTAAGAGAACCAGCATTTCTTGCGGACTCATTTCTCGCCATTTGGCAAAGAAACTTTGGTCCAACATTGCGGCTGTTGTTGGAGCGTGCAAGCGGGGAGACGCGAATCTCAGTTCGGAAAAGCCCGGTTTCGCAGGCGAAAGCACGGCGGGGTCGTACGACAGCACCCCTACAGGTGCATTGGCGAAATCAGGTTCAGCCAACACGCTGACAATGTGCTGCGCGATAGGATAACCGTCATCCGCAATCGTCGGCAGGATTAGGACACCATAGTGGAAGTCACGAGCGTAAGCTAAGGCCTGCCCCAAGCCGGTGAGGTACTCCCGCTTTGTCTGTTGTGGTGGCTTGAACTCTGCACCAAGGGTCACATGAGTGGTAGGGTCTACAAGCACGAAATCGGGAACAGGCCATGTTCGCGATGAGGTGATGTAACTCGTGGGAGAGAGGATGGAATTCCACGGCGGCGACGCGGTCGCCACGCGACGAATAGCCTCCTGTGCGATCGCGAATGCAAGAACATCATGTGTGTTCATGATGCAGTAGCAAGGTCATAGACGTCGCGCTTATAGCTCTCGCTCGAGAAGTTCCCTTTCAGAGCTTTGACCATAGAGGTCGCGAAAATCTCAGCGAGGAGCGGCGGTACGGCATTGCCGACGAGCGTGCATTGCTGCTGCCGCGTACCAACAAACCTCATCCAATCAGGGAACGTCTGAATTCTTGCTGCTTCACGTACGGTCAAAGTTCTGTGCAGCACCGGATGAACCGGAAAGGCGTTGTGCCCAGGGACCATCGTCGTCGCGGGTGCCGACATAGAAAGGCGCTTATACACATGACTGTAGTTTTTTACGTTGTCTGAACGGTAGCCCTTTTTCAGGGTCTCCGGAAGAGATTGCTCGGGCAGTCGGCCCCCTTCTGGTATGAGTTTGTAGCGCTCTACTACAAGCTCTTTATGGTTCATCGGTACATGGCTGAAGAACTCGTCATGACGAGTTGAATCCATAAGATCCGTGATTACATCTCCGACAGTAGTGAACCGCCGCTGCCAAGCCTTAGGTTGGGCGAAATGTTTCGGTTCAGGCCACAGGAACTTCAACCCCGCTCGCCATGCTACTAAAATGAAGCGCTCGCGTGATTGTGGTACTCCATAGCTGGCGCAGTTCACGACCCTGTGTTCGAACTCGTATCCCGCTTCTCGCAAGCGGATTTCGACCTCACTCAGATAGTCTGATTCACCCCTCTGTGTGGACAAGAAGCCTTTCACGTTTTCCATGAAGATAGCTTTTGGCGCGAGCGCAATCGCTAGCTCGATAAACTTGATCGAGACCTCGTTGCGCTCGTCTTGGTCGGGCTTGTGATCCTTTGTATTCACGAATCTACGCCTGCCAAAAATTGAGAAACCTTGGCATGGAGGCCCGCCGAATACTATATCGATGGGATGCGGTCCCACGGCAGTACAAACGTCTTCAGGTGTCAGAGTAGCCACATCAGCGATCTGATGTGGCACATCAGGAAAGTTTATCTCCGCATTGCGTGCAACGCTTTTCTTCAGGTCGAACGACGCTCTGACTGTTACGCCAGCATTAAGGAAGCCCAGCATTAGGCCGCCGACCCCCGTGAAGAGGCTAACTGCGTTGAGCTTCACTGGTCGCGGTCGAATTTTCATCGGTTGATTTGCCTCATCGACATGAGCCGCTTTCTGGTTTGAAGTCTGGTTTGCGGGCGGTTCGGCCAGAATATGAGAGCGCACAGCTTCCCCCAAGCGTTGAGCCACCAGAACAGGTACGGCATTCCCCACCAGTTTGCATTGTTCCGCCCGCGAGCCAGCTAACAGATAGGTGTCCGGGAACCCTTGAATGCGCGCCGCTTCTCTAGGCGAGAGGCTGCGATCTTCGACAGGATGTATCGGGAAAGCATTGTTGCCAGGCACAAGAGTCAGCGAGGGGCGAGATCTATGCAATCGCTTGTAGGTGTTTCCGAAATTCTTACGTCTGATCTCTGGCGGAAGCTCCGAAGGAGGCGGCATGCGTCCGCCCTCTGGTATTAGCTTGTACCGTGCGATCACTTTGTCACTGTGCTTAAGGTGACGGTGATTAGGAGCATCGTCCGCAATTCCTTCTAGAACAGCTCCGACACCCACGTACGGCTGCCGCCCGTCACCATGCGTTTCAACCGGCCATTCAAACTCCTCTCCGAGTTTCGTGCCCACGAAAAACACCCTTTTGCGGATCTGCGGAACCCCGAAGTCAGCGGAGTTTAGAGTTCGAACGTCTGTGTGGTAACCGAGCGACTCGAATGCATTGCAAATCTCCCGCTCGTACCGGCCTCCATACTGCGTACGAAGATAATTCACGTTCTCCATGATGAAGCACGAAGGTTGCAGCCACCCAACAACCTTCACAAAGTGCCAAAAAAGGCCATTTCGTGGGTCAGCCGGGTTCTGGTCCCCTAAAGTGGAAAAGCCTTGGCAGGGCGGGCCCCCAACTACGAGGTCAACTCTGTGCCCATCTAACGCCTGCTCAAGACGTTCACGCGTGAGGAGCTCTATCTCACCTAGAAAGAATGGCACTTCCGGATAGTTTTTGCTGAAGGTTGCCGCTGACGCGGGCATGCAATCGGTGGCGAACACCGTCTGGAACCCTGCATTTTGGATTCCGAGTGTCATACCGCCTCCACCAGCGAACAAAGACACTGCGCGGAGGGCTTGAGCGGTTTGTATGCTCACGTTCTTGCCTTGCTAATATGAGACTGCGCAACAGGATCTAAATCTTCCCGAAAGTCGAACAGATCGTGCTGGTCGAGCAGGCTTCCGTGCTCTTTGACGTAGGATCGCATATGGGCGCGCAACACTTGAGCAGCCGTCGTGTCCTTTGCCTTACAGACAGCAATGAAATCTCGTCTGAGAGCATCATCTACTCGAATTCGAAGCCCCGCTTCCATCGTTGCGCCCCTCGTGGATACACATTGTGTTACCTACTGACATCCATCGCCTCCGTCAATGAGCGTTGAGAACAAAACAAGAATCATGTCGGTTTATCCGCGCAAAATCAGATATCTTATATGAACAGGGGCAAGGCTGCTTGCTTGTGCCCTGTTCTCTCGCCAAAAGGTTCTCGCCTTCCGTGAAAGCCGGAAGGTGGGGCGTGGAAACCCCTCTCAGCAAACTCGGTCACCGCAATTCGGAGGCCGGGTGGCATGCGCGTATGTCCAGCCGGTTCGCCGGTAAAGGCGCATGCGCCTGCGCTGAGTAGGTTTCCAACATCCGGCTTCGGCCGTCGCTCCCGAGAGGTACATAGGGGCGGCAGAAGGTCCAAGCCGAACGGTCGCCCCGCACGAGGGGCGGCAATCCATGACAGCATCGACACCGAACGTCAGCGCGTCCGCGTCTGGCGCGATGCTGTGCGTCTACCCCACACAACGAAAGGCATCCGCCATGAAAACGAAAACCAAGCTGCGGCTTCGCAGCCTTATCGCTGACGCCATCAAGGCGGGAAAACTGATTTGCATTGCCGTCGCTCTCGCTGTCACGCCGCTCGTTGCCGATCTGGCGCATGCAGGCTTGAACCAGCAGATCAGCGCGGAAGATTGGCGCAATGTCCTAGGCGATGGACCATCGGACGACACGACATTGATCGCGCGCTCAACCGAGCTTCTAACCGAGTCGACCAAAGCGCAAAGGGCGGGTGCCTCCGATGAGGCAATGCGCAAGCGTGTGATGGGGCTCGTGCTCGCTAGATATGTCAACGATCGGACGACCGTTCGCACTTCCACCGTCAGAGCTAACTATCGGGCGCTCAAAAAAGCGGAAGCGGCCCTGTTCGAACAAGGGGTCTCGGACGTCGAATTGAAGGGTGCAAGGAGTGCATTGGAGGCCGTTCTGGGTAAAGTCAGGCCCTATGTCCCGCCTGTGTCCCGCGTAGCTACCAAACTGGAGCGCAACCGCTTTATCGAAATCATGCGAAACAATCTGATCGATCCCGCATCCGCAATCTATGGTGAGGCTCATGTCATTGGAAACTTTGCCTGTATGACGGTCAACTCGAAAAACCGGTTTGGCGGTTATACGGGGAAGCAAGAGGCAGTTTTCGAATTTGATCCCACAACCCGCAAATGGGGCGGTGGGGCTGTTCTCAATGTGCCCCACGGGGTCTGTATTGATGTGCATAGCGACTAGCGCCTGATCGACCACACAACCGTACGAGGTGCAGCGAGCCGCCGCCCCTCCCACCCTGAACCAAGCCCTCGGATGACCTCCGGGGGCTTTTTTGTTGGAGCAATACCCTATGCTTGTCCTGACCTCGGCGCGCGCGATCCGCCATGCCGCCGCCTGCCCCCAGAGTGCCCCAGAGAGCCGCCTCCTGCACTACGCGGCGCTGCTGGATACCGACCCCATCGCCTGTCTGTTTGTGGTGCAGGTGGGGGACTCTCTGGCCGACCTCGCGGCACTGCGGGGTCGCCCCTTCGCCGACCCGGAGTTCGTCACCCTTCAGGGCGGCTGGTTCGAAGCGGTCTTCATCCTGAGCGATGACGGTTTCGGCCATGTCGTGTTCGTGCCGGACCAGCCGGACATCGACCCTGAAATTCTCAAACTCTGCCGCGCTGAACTCTAAGCCGTCCTCAAACCCCGAACCATGACGCGTCCAGGCCTTCCGCCTCGGGCGCATTTTTTATGCCCGAAAGGAACGACCGATGATTGACCTTCCCGACATGGAAGCCGTGCGTGCTGCCCTGCACCAGCCGCTCAAGCCCGCCCTCAAGACCCTGCTGGCCGATCGCTTGGCAGACACAGAAAGCTGCTGCCTTGCGAACCTGACGCACGTTCTGGTGGTCGAGGCAGAAGATACCGAAGCCGCTGTGATCGATGCAGTGGGGTTCTCCCCGTTGGCCTCTCGAATTGACTGCAACCGCGACCAGCCGGATTGGGACTGGCTGGAGCGCCATGAAGGCTGGTGGGAGGCGCTGTACTGCGTCGGCGACAGCGGTTTCGCCTTCATCCTGCTGATAGAGGATGCGGACCTTTCACCCTTCGCGCAGTTGTGCCGCAAGGGGCGGGGCGAGTGAGGGCTCTGCTCTATGCCCTAGGGGCGCTGCTCGCCTTGTCGGTCCTCGCGGCTACCTTGCGGGTAGTCCTCGTGGTGCTGGCGATCAAGGTCTTTGCTGCCCTGATCGTCGACCCCACGGGCACCCTCAGGCGGCTGGGGGCGATGACGATCATGCTGCTGTGCTGGGCTAACCCGGTTGCGGCCTTGCTGGTGTTGATCGCCGTGCTGCTATCGGCTCTGGTGACGCACCTCGTGAGGGATCGCCAGACCTAGATCTTAATGTCCCTTGCCGACGTTTCTGCGAGAGGCGAAGCCGAGGAAGGCTGTGAGCGGGCTTCCTTAAGCAAGGTAACGATCTGCCGTGCGACCGGCAGAAAGGCCTTTCCATTCTCGGTCAGTTCTTTTGGGGCATCGGAGGTCAACAACAGCTTGCCGAGCCAAGCTTCAAGCGTGGTGATCCGTTTCGATACCGCCGACTGGGTGCAGCCGAGGGCCTTCGCGGCCTCGCGCTGAGACCCGGCATCTGCAGCCGCCATGAAGGCTTCCAAATTGTCCAAGCCGATCGACATCGATTCGCCTCCCCGATTACCGCTTCAGGTAGCGTTGATTGCCCTCAAGCCTCAATCCAATTTGGAATATCCCTTCCGGACGCACTTTGCCAAGGGGCATTCCAGCAAAGAATTTAAGCCAGAAATTCAGTTCATTAGTTTCCCACCTTTGGTATCTTCGAGGGGCGGCAACAAGCGCCGCAAAACAGCCTCGGCCCGGCGGGCCACCCCTGAAAACCTGAAACGCTGCGCTGCTGGCGGCCGCTCACAGGCTGCTGGTGGACAGCAGATCTTTGAAATGGTGAGATGAATGAGCGAGAATAATCCGCTCTTGGCTTTCTCCTTAGCAGGAGAAGGCGGAGCATTGACAGAAAGAGCAATAAAAAAAGAGCCTCTATTAGGGAATTTATGCTTCAAGGGGGAGTGCACCGTTTATTATGCTCCACCGAATTTCGGCAAAACACTGATGAAAATTGCACAAATGACAGATGCAGTGAACGAAGATCGTATCAGGCCGCAAGACATATTTTACATAAACGCTGACGATAGTCAGGCTGGATATGCGGAGAAGGTAAAAATACTCGATGATTTCGGTATTCATACCCTAGTTCCCGGTGAAAAGGGCTTCTCACTGTCAGCCTTGGTTCCAGCATTGCTGAAGCTTGCTGACAATGGAGAGGCTAGCGGAAAGTTGGTTGTAGTTGATACGGTCAAGAAAATTGCCGATCTCATGGATAAGAGATCAATGAGGCAGTTCGGTCTTGCAATTCGACCTTTCACTATGGCTGGCGGGACATTGCTTCTGTTGGCGCATACAAACAAGGCCAGAGGCGCGAAAGGCGAGTTGATCTATGCAGGGACATCAGATTTGTTAGAAGATGTGGACTGTGCATATATGATCGATGAAGCGAAAGAGCATCCTATAAAGGGAAAAAAGCTTATTCGCTTTACGAACCTGAAGAGACGAGGTCCGAACGTAGACCGTGTGCTCTATCAATACGACATTTCTTCTGAAACATCATATCCTGACCGTGTCCTTTCTGTTGAGCTCGCCGATCCCGAATATTCGGACAGTATGTTCCCTAACTCTACGTCGTCAGCTGACATCAAGGTGGCACTTGCGCTCACTATTCGCCATGGGAGCAATCCCGCGAAAATGGCGATTGTGAAGTCTGTCTCGAACCAGACCAAAACCAGCCGTCGGAAGGTCCAGGAGATACTCGACCTGCACACGGACGAAGATCCTGCTGTTGGGCTTTGGTTTTTCGAAGTTCGGGCACGCGGAGCCCACCTATATCGCCTGCATCCTGCAGGCATCACCTTGACCAACGATCCCGCCGAATAGGCGACCTCGATCCTCGATCGAGCCGGGGGCGACCAGCGCAGCGTTCCAGTTTCCCGCCGATGTGCGGCCGGTTCGCCCCCCCTCACCGCCAGAGCCCGCCGGGTCTTTGCGACCCCTTGCCAGCCGGATCATCGCGTCCGGCAGGGCGGTGTTCTGTGGTCTTTCCCCAACTCCACACAGGAAACAACCCAATGAAAGTTAAACTCGACGCAACCTTCTGCCAAACGGCTCGATGCAAACCGGGCCAAAAGCGCACCGACTTCTGGGACACCTCCATCACGGGTTTTGTCCTCGAATGCCGCTCCAGCGGTACCTGCACCTTCACCTTTCGCTACTTCGACGAGTACGGCCGCCAGCGGCAGCGCAAGATCGGGAACCTGGGGGAGATCACGTTTGCGCAGGCTCAGGCGATCGCGAAGAAGTGGCGTGCCGAGGTGACCATGGGCGGCGATCCTGCCACCCGAAAGGCCGACAAGAAGCTGGTGCCGACCTACAAGGAACTTGCCGACCTGCACCTTGCTTTCGCCAAGTCGTACCAGAAGCGCCCCGGCAACCTTGACGCGGTTCTGCGGGTTCACATCACCCCGAAGTGGGGTGCAAAGCGGCTCGACGAGATCACCACCCCGGCCATCGCGGTTTGGCTTGGTGAGCTTCGCGCTTCAGGCCTCGCCCCTTCGACGGTCGAGAAGATCCGGGTCACCTTCAACCGGTCCTTCGAGCTGGCGCTGAAGTGGGGCACCAAGGGTGTCACGCACAACCCCGTGCGCGGCATTCCCCGCCCCAAGTTCAGCAACGCCCGCGATCGCTTCCTGACTTCGGATCAGGCGGCACGGCTGCTTGAGGCCTGCTCGGCTTCGATCAACCCGCAGCTGCGCAACATCGTCGGCCTGCTGCTTTTGACCGGGGCACGCAAGCGTGAGCTGCTCGACGCGAAGTGGGAAAATGTCGATCTTGACCGGCGGGTGTGGTTCATTCCCACCTCGAAAACCGGCAAGTCCCGCCACGTTCCCCTGTCGCAACCGGCGCTGGACCTGATCCGGCAACTGCCCCGGTTCGACAGGTGCCCTTACCTTCTGCCCAATCCTCGCACCCGAAAGCCCTTCACGGACATCAAGCACCCGTGGGAAACCGCCCGCGAGGCGGCTGGGCTCGATGGGCTCCGGATACATGACCTTCGCCACTCGGCAGCGAGCTTCATGATCAACGCGGGGATCGATCTGTTCGCAGTGGGCCGCATTCTCGGTCACGCCGACCATCAATCGACCATGCGCTACTCCCACCTCGCCAATGAAACCCTGATGCGGGCGGTGGAGGCAGGGGCAGCCAAAATGAACGTCAGCTGGGCCACCCCGGCTGGGGCTGAAACCAACCCCGCATAATCCACCTCACCGGGCCGTGCGTCACGCGCGTGCGGCCCCTTTTTCTTGGAATTGAGCATGGATCCTACAAATGCGCACCCCAACCACCCCGGTGCAATCGATCGCGATCTGGACGCCCTCCTAAAGGCCCTGGAGGGTACCAGCCGCCACGACCAAGCCATCCTTGCCATCAGCCTGTGCATCGCGCACGGGGTAAACACCCGGTCCGGCATCATCGGCACGCTGAAGCGGAAAGACTTCAAACCGGGGCACGTCGCTCACCTGCTGAACGACAACACCGGCGCAGACCCCGAGGGCAACCACTGGTTCCTCGACCCTGAGGGCCAATTGCACTGCCACCCCGACACCGCCTGACCCAGCCTCCCGCCCCGATGCGATCGCCTTGCTGGCCATCGTGTCCGGGGCGGGATTGCCTTTATTGTTTTGCGGCCATTTTGATCGAACCCCGCTCTACCAGCGCCGCGATTGTCTCTCGCCTGACCAGCCGCCTGCGGCCGATCTTGACCGTTTCCAGTTCCCCGCACTCCATAAGGCGATAGATTGTGGACCGGCTTACCCCGAGCGCGCTGCCTGCTTCCCTGATCGAAATGTAAATCCGCTCCATCCCGTTGCTCCTTGCTGTGGACGCAATCAGGGTGTGCGGCTTCCACCCTTCCGGCGAGGCAACTTGCCTGTGCACCAGCGAGGGATTTCTCGTTCGACGGCGGCTGGTGTTCGGCCTATTCTTGATGCCATCGGAAGTGTGGGTCACGAGTTCGAGTCCGGCCGCGTGACTCGAACATCCGGTGCCCACCCTAAGGAAGTCCGGGCGCAGGAAACCGCGCCGCCACCCCTTACAGAGTTACGGCTTGCTCCATTGCCCTAGGATTGCCTTCAGCTCTTCGGCAATTTCGCTGCGGTCCTTGGCCAAGTGCGCGCGCCGGTGGTCGTCTGCGCAAAGGGCAACGACATTGGTGTCATGGTCCAAACCGCCTGAGGCGAGGGGGACCACATGGTGCGTCTCAAGATAGATTGCCCCGTTCGCCATTAGAAAGCCTGGACGTCCGCAAAGTTCGCATTTTCCTTGTGAGCGGTTCAAAGCCCGACGCCGCACGGCTGGGTCGCGAACGAAAGGATTTGAAGTCACTTCGGCGCGTTTAGGCTCTGCTTTGCCAGCAAGGTTGAGGTCGAACTGATCGAGGCAGCGGTGCACAAAGACCCCGCGTGTCAGCTCATGCTCGCCCGTGCTCCAGTCGTAGTCGGTGATCGTCCACGGTTCAGGGTCGAGTTCACGGGCAGTGACTTGCGAGGGGCGAAGCTCGGGATCATGCCGGTTCCGCTGTCGACCGTCATTGATGATGACACGGACCGGGAGATTGTCACGCAGAGCCGTCTGCAACGCATCGTCAAGGCCCTGAGCGCGTTTCGCCCAAGTGGACTTACGGGTCACTTTACGGTGGTGCAGCGCATCAGCGCGAAAGTTGTTGCGCTGAATGATCCGACCGTCTTCCTCCCGCATCGCAGAGTACCAAAGGTTCAGGATGATAAGCTTGCCGGGTTGAACGAATGACCATTCGTAGCAGTACTTCGGATTCGCTTTGTAGCCTCGCTGATCGTTGGAACTTGCAATCCAATCCGTAACGTCGAACCCGGCTTGCTCCACAAGATCAAACACGTGGTGCCGGGCAGTCGGTCTCACCGCGTGCACGCTCATTGATTGCCCTCCGGATAGGTTCGCACTGCCAGATTTCTCGGTCTTAGGCGGACTGCCAATTGCTACTGATCAAGTCCTTTATCGGGGGTCTCCAATTCAACGGGCTTGTTAGCCAGCAAAATTGCCGAAACTCCAAAAAACAGCATGGTCCATATTAAATTTGATCGAAGAAATTTGGCCCAGTCTGGAATGTCAATTTTGGATAGATCCTCCACTCGCTCTTCACCACAGGGGCCGCGGCCGTCATTCATGCAGACGATGTCACCAGTCAGGTGCATGCTCCCATGCGGCATATAGTGATTTACGTAGTAGGTCAAAATCAGCAGAGTTGTACCAATTATTGTAAATAAATATGATGAATAGCGGGAAATTCTTGCATCTATCAGTCGGTATCCGAAAACAAATAATGATACAGAAAATATCAATCCGAGTATATCCCAACTCTTATCTTCAATGATATCCCAGATTGGATTGAAAATAAGGACTCCGCATGTTGCTGCAATTAACCAGCGTGTCTGGCGAGTTTTCGCCGACCACACCATACAAATGATTGAAAGCGAAAGTGCGACGTTTTTCGCAAAGGCGAAGAGGCTCTCTGGCCAAGTCCCAATTGTTGGGAAAAGGACAACAGACCCTGCGAGCATCACAATCCCTATCGCCGCTTCGCTCGGCGATGCTTTTCGTACCTTGCGGGTGTTGGCGTCGGTTGGCGTGCCCCACATAAATGTACCCGATCTGCTTGAAATTCACAGGGTACCAATAGGCAGCACTGATGCCAAGGGACAGGAGCTAAGGTTCTGGCTGCTGCTTTGCCAAGCGCTCAAGCGCAGCAGGCGTGTAGTCCGTGCTGACCATCAATGCCAACCGAGCAGGCTCATGGCTCTCTGTGTAGGTCACGAGCGAGGCACTTCGCCCTTCCGGGTTGTAGAATACCACGATGGGCCGCCCTAGTCGTTCGCCACCTTGGCCATCGTCAAATACGGTATCTGCGATCAGCATCGGCCGGGTGCCGCGCGCTGCATTCTCATTGACCAACGTGTCGAACGATCCGCCGAGAAAGGCTGTGCGCGGGATTTCAAGCCTGCGAGCATCGTACAAACGAATGTTTGTCAGCACTGCTCTCACGCAAACGTTGGTTGAGGCTTCTTCGCGCGGACGATCACCCGCAAGATTGTATCCGAGGCTTCCTTCCGCGTTGGAAGTCACAGTCTCGACTAGCTCAGCCAACCTTGTCGGCCTGCCGCTGGCGTCCTTTTCGGCCACAGCGCTTCGATTGCCAATGATCATGGTCCGTTGCCCATCAGCACGAAGCGCCGCATTCATTTCAGCGATCGGCAGGCACTGGCCTGGTTCCAGAGCGTTGGCGGGCGCAGCGCAAGGTAGCAACACGCTCGCCAAAGCCGGAGCAAGAGCGGGATGCAAAATGCGGAGTGCGGTCATGCAGCCCTCTGACCACATTGCGCGGCCTGATTCCAGCCCGGCTTTTTGCTGCTTGGTCCGCCCCCCAACTTGGGTCTGGCGTGGGTCGCCCCATCAAAGCGTTGCCTTCTGAATGATCGTAACCCTTGATCTCTCGGCGAACGGCGCTAAGCGAATTTGGGCAGAAATTGGGTCGCGCGGTTTTTGGGGTAAATCGGGTTCCGCAAGGCCTAGAAATTCATCTAAATTACGGAAATTAAGAGATTTTTTCGTAATGATGGGGTCACGTGTTCGAGTCACGTAAGCGGCACCACTTTTCCTTGCTCTCTCTGGCACTCGGATCGGGCGCTCTGTTGGCTCTCGCGGTGCCCTTGGCTGCTGG
>CAZBTA010000133.1:0-13880 GCA_964494515.1 uncultured Bryobacter sp. | reverse complement strand
CGCGTTTGCGGTGACCGACGGCGGCATTGTCGAGATTTTCCCTTAGTGGTGTTCTTTTACTCGGCTGGTGGGAGGCCGGTGGGGAAGCGGCCGGAGGATAGCAGAGAGGCGGCGTGGAGGGCGAGGGCGGCGGGGCCGTTGGCGGTGAGGTAGTGGAGGAGGGTTTGGGCGGTGGTGGTGCGCTCGCGGGAATAGAGAGTGGCGTACATGGTGGGTTGGGCGGTGGGGAGGGTGATGAGGGCGGCGCGGAGGGTGGATTCAAAAGACTGGCTGGTGGCCGGGATCAGTGTGATCTGCAGCAGCAGGTCACGCTCGGCGTTGGTGGAGGCAGTGAAGCGGAGAAGAAGCTTCGAGTAGTTGGGGCCGTGAACGGTGAGGTCCGCGAGAACGGCGGCATCGAGCTCGGCAGTGACGGCATAGTGATCGCGCCACCATTGGTCGTCCTGGGCTTCATTGGGGTGCACATGGCGGGAGGTGCCGGCGGGGAGGACGGGACGGTCCTGGGTGGTTTCGAGAGAGAGCACGTAGTGGCGGGATGCCAGGCCATCGAGCTGGGAGACGCCTCGCCAGCAGACGGTGAAAGCCCAGACGGGCTGGAGAGCGGGGTTGGTGATGATGGTGGTGTGGGTGAGGTGATGGATGGGGGAGAGGATGGGTAACGCTTGGGAAATGGCCATTGATTGGGAGCTTTAAGAGACAACTGAAGCCTAGCAGAGTGGGGCCCAAAGCGAAAGCGCCAGCCGGTGGGCTGGCGCTTTTGGTTGAATTGAGTGGTTGTGACTACTTCTTGGCGGGGGCGGCCGTCTTGGTGGTCGGGGGCGCCGGAGCGGCCGACTTGGTTGGGGCCGGGGCAGTCATCGTCGAGGGCGCGTTGGCGTCATAGAGCTTGATGATTTCGTTGGTGACGTCGATCGTGTTGGAGGCCCAGATGACGGGGGTCTGCGGGGAGCTCACGTCGAGGATGACCGAGAAACCGTTGTCGGTGGCGTACTTGTTGATGACCTGCATGATACGGCCGCCGAGATCGTTGAGGAGGCGCTGCTGTTCCTGATTGAATTCGGCTTCGGCGTCTTCGCTGTCGCGCTGGAGGGACTTGGTCTTGAGTTCGATGTCGGCCTGGAGCTTGCGCTTGGCGTCTTCGCTGCCCACGGTGCCGAGCTTCTTGTACTGATCCTGGAGGGCCTGGATGGAGGCGTTGGAGCGCTCGATTTCCTTGCGGCGGGGCTCGAACTTGGTCTGAAGTTCAGCGGCGGCCTTCTGGCCGTCCTTGGTGGAGACGATCGCCTGCTGGATGTTGATGGTGCCGACCTTGTTCTGAGCAAAGGCGGAGGAAGTGGCGAGACCGACCAAAACCACGCCGGCCATCAGATTTTTCACAATGAAGCTCATGTTGTTCTCTTTCAAAAATCGTATCATTCGTGGCGATTAGAATGTGCGGCTGATCGTGAAGCGGAAGATCTTCTGCCGTTCGCGATAGGCGTAGGGGGTCTGACCCAGGCGCACAATCGAATCGAGGAAAGTTGTCTGGTTGGGGAAGTACGAACGGTCGGCCGCGATGGGCGGTTGGACGATCTCGTCGACCCGGAGGGGGTTGAAGGCGTAGTAAACGCGGAAGGGGGCGTTGACGACGGGCATCATGATCTGGAGCTCGAGACCCGTGGACATACGGGGCTTTTGCGTGAAGTCGATCAGGAAGGCCTTGTTGTCGAAGCCGGCCTGGGGGAAGGAGCCGTTTAGGGCGGCGATGTTGCTCGGATTGAGGTTGAGGCCGTTGGAACGCGTGATGCGGTTGACGCCGATGTCGGCGAAGGCGGCGAGGACGACGGGCCCAAAGATGGGGATACGGTACTCGAAGTTGCCGACGCCCTGGGTGTCGCCACCGGGGTAGATGATCTGATAGACGGGGACCTGCTGGGTGACCTGGGTGGTGATGAGCTTGCCATCGGTGCCGATGACGCGCTGGATGCGGGCGCTGCCGTCCTCGTTGAGCACCGGGATGGTGGCGCGCGAGGGGATGTAGGCGAGCGGGGAGATGCCCCA
The DNA here is from genome assembly GCA_964494515.1 of uncultured Bryobacter sp. Taxonomy (GTDB): domain Bacteria; phylum Acidobacteriota; class Terriglobia; order Bryobacterales; family Bryobacteraceae; genus Bryobacter. Next base: position 11,840 of record CAZBTA010000133.1, on the reverse strand, counting down.
GATGTCGAAGCCGCGGATGTCGTTTTCACCGCCCATGTAGAAGCGGTTGAAGGGCGGGGCGGTCTTGCCGCCGTAGCCGGTGACGAAGCGGCCGAGGCCGTGCATACCGATGACGTGGCCCTTCTTGAAGCCGGCGCGGAAGTACTTGACGTCGATGGTGGGCTCGATCATGTTGGTGTTGCCACCGAGGAAGGAGCCGGCGAAGGTTGTCGAGATATAGATCGACTTACCACGCGAGGGCGTGATGGGGTGGTCGACGGTGTTGTAGGAGAAGTTGGGGATGATCGACGACTGGCGGATACCGGAGAGCTGGTTGGGGCCGTCGATGTTCTGGAAGTTGACGGCTTCGAAGTAGGTACGAGCGGCAGTGGTCTGCGGGTTGTACTTGGAGTTCGAGTAGCTGTAGGTGATGCCGACGCGAGCGAAGCTGCGCTTGAGCAGCGTCGAGGCGTAGGCGGTGAAGCCGTAGCCGTTTGATGAATAGTTGAGCAGGTTGTCGGCGCCGAGGGCGTTGAACTGCGAGGTGAGGTTGCGGCCCGAGAAGATGGAGACTTCGCGGCCCTGGTCGTAGTTGAAACGCTGATAGAAGACGGTGAAGCCGACCTGGATGGGCTTGTCGAGGAAGTAGGGTTCGGTGAAGCCGAAGGTGGCCGAGCGGATACGGTCGCCGAGCTGGGTGTCGAGCGAGAGGGTTTCGCCGAGGCCGAGGAAGTTGTTGGTGGAGTAGCCGAAGCTGACGAAGGAGCCGGCGATGCCGGAGACGCCGCCGGACATCTGAACGGAGTTGCGGCCACGTTCCTTGACCTTGAGGGTGATGTCGACGGTGTTGTTCTTGGTGTCGCGGGTGATATTGGCGGCTTCGTTTTCCTTGAGGACTTCGAAGTAGCCGAGCTGGTTCAAGCGCAGGAGGGAGACTTCCCAGAGGCGCGAGTTGAACAGGTCGCCTTCGTCGAGGAGGATTTCGCGGCGGATGACCTTGTCGCGGGTGGTGGTGTTGCCGGCGAAGTCGATGCGGCGGACGAAGAACTGCTTGCCTTCGTCAACGTTGAGCGTGAGGTCGATCTTGCCGGTCTTGACGTCGGGCTCAAAGGAAGGTTCGGGGACGAAGTCGAGGAAGCCGTACATGCCGTAGAGCTTCTTCATTTCCTCGAGGCCCTTGCGGAGCTTGGCGGTGGAGAAGACGTCGCCTTCGCCCATGCCGAGAACACGGGAGAAGATTTCCTCAGGGGCGCGGAAGAACTTGACGCCGACGAGGTTGAGCTTCTGGAGGCGGTACTTGGGGCCTTCTTCGACGTTGACGCGGAGATTGGCGCGCTTGCCGGGCTTGTTGGGGTAGAAGACCGGGATCCGGAAGCCCTGGCCACCGACGTCGCGGATGACGGCGTCTTCGGCCGTGGCGCGGGCGGTGAAGTAGCCCTTTTCCTGGTAGAAGTTCTGGATGCGCGACATGTCTTCTTCGAGCTTGGTGGAATCGTAAGTCTTCGAGAAGAGGCTCTCAAACAGGATGGAGCGCGGGATGCCGACGGGGCGGAGATTCTTCATGGCGCGGCGCACGGTGGCGTCGGAGAAGACCTTGTTGCCCTCGATGTTGATGGCGCCGACCTTGACCTTGGGGCCTTCGGAGACGCGGAAGTTGACTTCGAGCGAGGAGGGCGGGATCTGGCGGATCTCGGGGGTGACGTTGGCGAACTGGCGGCCACGTTCGGCGAGATATTCCTTGAGAACGTTGGCGGCGCGCTGGACCTTGTTGGGGTCGTACTGCTGTTCGACCTGGAGGCCGACGCGGCGTTCCTTGAAGCGGTCGAGGATTTCAGAGACGGTGATGGACTTCATGCCGTCGTACTTGATGGAGCGGACGACGCGGCGCTCGGTGACGACGAAGCGGATGATCCAGCCGGTGCGGCCAGCTTCGCGCTCGAGACGGATGTCGTCGAAGCGGCCGGTGTTCCAGAGAGCCATGAAGTCGCGGTTGAGGGCGTCTTCAGAGTAGCGATCGCCCTTCTTCGAGATGATGAGAGCGCGCATGGTGTCCTGGGGGACACGACGGGAGCCGCGGAACTCGATGGCTTCGATGATGTCCTCGGAGGGAGAATCCGCGGGACGGGCAGCGGGGGCTTCGGGTTTGGGTTGAGCGGGAGTTTCCAGCTGGGGCTGCCCGGCGGGCTGCTGGGGAGCAGCGGGCTTGGGCGCCTCGGTGGGAGTGGTCGAGGGTACGGTTTCGAAGGGATTAGCGGGCTTGGGTTTCGCGGGGGTGGGTTGGGCAGGAGCCGGTTGCTGCGCGAGCGCAGCGGGCACGGAAATTGCCAACGCGAGTGCGGACAGACGCAAGAAAGGCGCACCCAGGCCGAATAGCCTGACAGACATCATCAAAAACTTGTTCCTTTCCACTCTGCGCCTAGGGAGAGACGTAGCCTTTGCTGGTTGGGTTTCAATCGAAAAGTACCTGGCCTAAGGGTAAACCCGCACACCGAAATCTACAGCCGGATGGGCGGAGTTTGGGCATCCCGGGGAATGCGCACAAATACTGAGTATAAACCAACGCAAATGCCCATGAGAACGAAGGCGAAGAAGATGGAGGGGCGACGGGAGTAGAACGACAGGGGTGGGAAGGCGGGACGGAAGAAAAATCCATCGATCAGGTAGAACCAGAAGGTGGCGGCGAGGATGCCGAGCAGGAGGGAAGTCCAGGGGCGAATGGCGATGGGGACGAGGGCGCTGAAGATCAGGGCAAATATCGTGGTGAGGAGCAAGTGAAGGGCGATGCCGCCGAGGGTGTAGAAGCCGAAGTCGGGGCGGAGACTGGAGCCGCCGTAGAAGATGCCGGCGAGGAGATTGGGGTAAGTCCAGAAGGAGTGGTCGCTTGAGGTGGAGGCGACGCCGGTCCAGAAAATGGAGATACCGGTGGAGAGGGTGGCGGCCTGGATGCCGGCGAGGAGGCGATCGATGAGGGCAGGGGCGTCAAACATGCCGCAACCTAATGGTAGCATTGGAGTTCTTAACGCCATGGAAAATCAACGGGTGGTGGTTACTGGAATCGGGATTGTGAGCCCGAACGGGATCGGACGCGAGGTGAGCTGGGCGAATACGCGCGGCGGGGTGAGCGGGGTGAGGAAGATCACACGCTTTGATTGTGCGGGGCAACCGGTGCAGGTGGCGGGCGAGGTGGTGGGGTTTGATCCGCTCGACTACATGGACGCGCGGGAGCTGGATGGGACGGGCCTGGCGACACCGTTTGCGATCGCGGCGGCGGGGGAGGCGCTGGAGGATGCGGGGGTGGAATGGAAGGGGATGGACATTGAGGCGCTGCGCGGGGTGAGCGTGTATGTGGGCAGTGGCGGGGGGAACCAGGAGTTTACCGAGCGGCAGTATTCGCTGTATTACAGCGGGCAGCAGAAGAAGTGCAGCGTGTTTGTGATTCCGTCGAGTACGCTGGGGACGCTGGCGAGCGAGGTGTCGATGCGGTATGGGTTCAGGGGGCTGAGCCATATGTTCAGCAACGGGTGCACGAGCTCGACGGATGCGATCGGGTATGCGTACAAGGCGGTGAAGCATGGGGAGGCGGAGATGGTGGTGTGTGGTGGGGTGGATGCGCCGATTGCGCCGCTGACGCTGCGGGGATTCCAACTGTTGCGGATTATGAGCACGTCGCGCAACGAGCGGCCGGAGGAGGCGTCGCGGCCGTTTAGCGCGGATCGGGATGGGTTTGTGATTGCGGAGGGGGCGTGGTTTTTTGTGATGGAGACGATGGAGAGCGCGGTGAGGCGGGGAGCGCGGGTGTATGGGGAGATCTGTGGGTATGGGGCGACGTGTGAGGCGTTTCACAGGGTGAGGCTGGAGGAGGTGGGGATTGAGCCGGCGCGGGCGATGCAACTGGCTTTGCGTGAGGCGGGGGAGAAGCCGGAGGCGATTGATTACTTGCAGTATCACGGGACGGCGACACAGCTGAATGACCGGGTGGAGACGACGGCGGTGAAGCTGGCATTTGGTGAGGCGGCGCGGGGGCTGGTGGGGTCGAGTGTGAAGAGCATGATTGGGCATCCGCAGGGGGCGTGTGGGGCGGCGAGTCTGGCGACGGTGTTGCTGGCGATGCGGGATGGGTATGCGCCGCCGACGATCAACCTGCGAGAGCAGGCGGCGGAGTGTGATCTGGATTACGTGGCGAATGTGGGGCGGGCGATGGAAATCAAAAAGGCGATGGTAAACACCATCGCCTTTGGAAGCAAGAACTCGGCACTCGTGGTGCGCCGGGATTAATCGGGCTTCGAGTAGTAGTAGGTGTGATAGTAGGTGTACTTCGAGTAGAGCTCGCCGCGGCGGGCGCCATTGACGACCGTGCCGAGAACGTTGTTCTCGCAGAGGGACTGGATGGCGCGGGTGATCGAGTCGACGGTGGTGACACCGAGGCGGACGACGAGGACGGTGCCATCGGCCATGGTGGAAAGCAGGTTGGCGTCGGCGGCGAACAGCAGGGGCGGGGTATCGAGGATGACCCAGTTGTAGTTCTGCTGGAGGCCCTGCAGGAGGTGGCGGACCTTGTCGAGGTTGAGCAATTCGAGCGGGTTGATTACGGCTTCGCCCGCGGGGAGGATGCTCAAATTGGTGCCGGCGACCTTCTTGACGATCTGCTCGATGGTGGCCTTGCCGAGGAGGTAATCGGTGATGCCCGGGGAGCGGTCAACCTGGAAGAGGTTGTGCACGAGCGGGCGGCGGAAGTCGAAGTCGCACAGGATGGTGTTGTTGCCGGCGAGGTGCGATTCGGCGAGCGCGAGATTGACCGCGGCCATCGACTTGCCCTCGGCGGGCGAGGGGCTGGTGACGACGACGGTGTGAATGGGCTGGAGGCTCTGCAGATGGTTGATGCGGGTGCGGAGCGTGCGGAACTCTTCGCTCGGGGCTTCATGAGGACGCGAGGCGTCGATCAGGTGGGCATCGGGCGAGGGATTGAACGGGACCTCTTCGATGCGCTCGAGGAGGTTTTCAAACTCGGGAAGTGACAGGGCGACAGACTGCTGGCCACGCGACGGGGGAACGTAGGTGGGCACCTGGGGCTTGGGCTGGGCCTGGAACTCAGGCCTCTGGATCCCGGATTTTCTTAAAGCGTCGTGAACTCGGCTCATTGCTTGTTGATCCTTATCGTTGATTACTTGCTTGTCATGTAGAAGATGACAGAGCCGGCCATGATTGCTACCCCGGCGATGCAGGCGGTGGACCAGGCAAGCCAGGTGAGACGACGACGGCGACGGACGACCAGGTCATTCTCGAGCAGCGGGATGCAGCCGAGAACGGTGAGCTGGGTGTAGGCGCGGACGTCCTTGAGATTCTTGAGCGTGGAATCCTTCATTTCCTTGGCGCCGGCGAAGCAGACGCCGAGGACGAGGCCGGCGATGGTGCCGCCGAGAATGATGATCCAGCGCTTGGGTTCGGTAGGCGTCTGGGGCAGGGAGGCCTGGTCGAGGATTTCCAGCTTTTCGGTCTGCTTGCGATTTTCGAGTTCGACGGCGGCATTGGCGCGCTGGCGCATGCGGTCGATTTCTTCAAAGTCGCGGCGAGCGAGCATGGCCTGGAGGCGGAGCTGCTCGTATTCCTTTTCGCTGGCGGGCATCGTGGCGAGAGTGCCCTGGAGGTTGCGGGCGGAGCGCTCGGCATCGACAAGGGCCTTCTTGTAGGACTCCTCTTCGATCTTGGAAGCTTCGATGCGGGACTGGAACTGGCTGATCTGGGCTTCAAGCACACGGGCTTCACGCTGGGCTTCGGGACGAAGGCTGGTGATGCTGCCGGACTTGCGAGCGGCTTCTTCAGCGTCGTCCTGCTGCTTCTGGAGCTTGTCGCGCTCTTTGCGGAGGATGGCGAGATTGCCAGTGGCGGTGCGGATGTCGGGGTGAGATTCCTGATACTGCTCGCGGAGAGACTGGAGGCGGGTTTCGCCGTTGGCGATTTCGCGATCGAGGAACAGGAGGCGTTCGCTCTTGGGGACCGAGGAGGCGACGCTGGTGGTGGTGGGCGTGGAGACCTGCTTCAACTGGTCGCGGAGGATGCTGATCTGGTTCTCCATGATCAGGCGATCCTGGTTGACGCGGGCGAGCGAGGCGTTGATGTTGGTCATGCGCGTCTCGATGCCGTTGATGGCGGAGATGGTGGCGCCCTGCTGTTCGGGGGTACGGCCGACGTTGGCCGATTTGAAGCGTGAAAGCTGTTCTTCGATGGAATCGAGGTCGCGCTTGCGGGCGGCCCACTGGTCTTCGACGAAGTCCTTCATCTGGATGGAGGAGGAGGCGCGTTCGCGCACGTTTTCATCGATGAACTTGGTGACGAGGTCCTGGCAGACGCGCTGGGCGATGTCGCGCTTCTCGTACTTGAAGGAGACGGTGAAGGCGAGAGTTTTGGTTTGGCCACCAGCGCTGTTGCCGATCAGATCGACCTTGATCGACTTGGTGCGCATGCTCTCGATGATGTCTTCCATGGGGAGGCGTTTGCGCTCGCGGGGATAGAGCGAGTAGGTGTTGATGATGCTCTGGAGCGTGCCGCGGGAGAGGATGCTCTGGGTCATCTGATTGACGCGCTGGCTCATGTCGACCGTCATCGGCATGGAGAGGATGCCCTCGGGAACCTGGGGCGGCATGATGCGGATGGTGGCGGTGGAGACGTAGGTATCAGGCCAGAGGAAGGCGACGACCACGCTGATGACGAGGCCGGCGAGCATCGGAGCGAGAATGAGCGACTTGTGGCGGCGCAGGATGTCGATGTAATCCTCGACATCGAGGGCGCGCATTTGTATGGCAAGTGGATCTTGGAGAGGTTGCATTGCTTGAGTAGGCTCCAGTGTTAACGCGATTAAGGAACGACGATATGATCGCCGGGCTGGAGGAGAATGTTCTGCTCGAGCTTTTTGCCCTTGACCACTTCGTTGTAGTTGAACTTGAGGCGCTCGGTGCCGCGCATGATGACGATCTTTTTGCCGTTGGCGAATTCGCGGAGACCGCCGGCAACAGTGATTGCCTCAAGAACCGTAGTGGGACGAACGAGAGGGAAGGCGCCGACCTTCATGACCTCACCGGAGAGAAGGTAGCGCTTGCTTTCGACTTTTTGAACCTGGAGGGTGACGAGAGGATTTTTGAGAACTTTTTCGTAGGCCTGGGTGATGCGCTTTTCGAGCTCGACGGGGGTGGCGTTGAGGGCGTCGAGTTCGCCGACGAGCTGCAAATTGATCTTGCCATCGGGACGCACGGAGACGAGGCCGGAGAGATCAGGCTCGCGCCAGACCTTGACGAGGAGAACGTCCTCGGGGCCGATCTTGTAGGAATTGGGATCCACCGCGGCGCCGGGGGAGCTGGCCGAGACCTCGGCCGGTTTGGGCTCCTCGGGTTTGGCCTCCTGAGGTTTGGGTTGGGCCTGGGCAAACAGAGACCCTGAGAACGTCAGAGCCGCCCAAAAAGCAGCACAATACCAGAAACGCTTCACATCATCCTCCAAATCGTCGGGGCAGCGTCCGGCTGGTGAGCCACAAAGACATATGCCACTCGACTTCTCCATCGATTTTACACCAGCCAAACTTTAGGGGCCCTAGTACTAAGGACGGAATCTAATGGGACTTTCTCTAGAACAAACGTTCCTTTTCGGTACTCTATAGGGCGTGAACTTCTTTCTGGCAAAGTCGGATCCTGAGGAATATTCAATTGATGATTTGGAGCGGGATGGTGTTACGGATTGGACTGGCGTGAAGAATGCGCAGGCCCAAATGGCGATCCGGGCGATGAAGAATGGGGATTGTGTGATCTGCTACCACTCGCTGGGGGAATCGCGGGTGATGGGGTGGGGGTATGTGGAAGGGGATGTGTGGGTGGACGCCGAGAACCCGAAGATGAGCGTGTTTCGCTACCGGTTTGGGGGGCGGCTGAAGGAGCCGGTGACGCTGACGGAAATCAAAGAAACGGGGTTGTTTGCGGATTTTGCGCTGGTGCGGCAGTCGCGACTATCGACGATGGCGGCGCCGAAGGAATTTGTGAGCTGGCTCAAGAAGCGGGCGCGCGACTTTAAGCCCTAGGCGAGCAGGCCGGCGGCGTCGAGCAGGCGCCAGACAGCGTTGACCGGCAGGCCGACGATGTTGAAGTAGCAGCCCTCAACACGCTCGATGTAGCGCGAGGCGACGCCCTGGATGGCGTAGGAGCCGGCTTTGCCGAAGGGCTCGCCGGTGGCGAGGTAGGCATCGATGGCGGCGGGCGTGAGGGGGGCGAAGTGCACTTCTGTCGTCTCAACGTGGACCTGGTGGAAGGCGCCGTAGTGGAGGCAGACGCCGGTGTGGACGAGGTGGCGACGGCCAGAGAGCAGGGCGAGCATGCGGCGGGCGTCGGCGGGGTCGGCGGGTTTTTCGAGAATCGTGTCGTCGACGACGACGGTGGTGTCGGCGGCGAGGATGGCCTCATGGGGGGCGGCGGGGACGGCGGCGGCCTTTTCGCCAGCGAGGCGGGCGACGTAATCGCGGGCGGACTCGGTGGGGGAGAGGATCTCGGGGATGTCGGCGGGGCGGACGGTGTGGGGGATGCCGGCCTGGCGGAGGAGGTCGGTACGGCGGGGGGATTGGCTGGCGAGCACGAGCGAGATGCCGGTGCGGAGCGGAGAGGGGGTCACAAATCTGAGTCTAGCGAAGGGAGGGCTTGTTACAATCCATTTGTTCGGCTCTATGGACAAGGCACTGCGCTTGCTGGGCAAGCTCAAGAACGATCTCGTGGGGGATGAGGAACTGGCGCGGGCCGCATGGCGCGCGGCGGTGGGCGATCGTATTGAAGCGCATGCGCGATTTCGGGGGCTGGTGCGGGACCGGCTGGTGGTGGAAGTGGATGACCGGGTGTGGCAGAGCCAGATGATGAGCCTCGAGCGGCCAATTCTCGACAAGCTGGAGCGGATGTTGGGCAAGAGGATCGCGCGGCAGATCGAATACCGGATTGCGATTCCACGGATGCAGCCGCAGGTGGAAGAAGGCGAGAGCTTTGAGCTGCGCGTACAGGATCCGGAAGCGGCCCGAATCAAAGACCCCGGCTTGCGGCGTGTTTACCTGCGCAGCAAGAAGCGGGCGGCTGGAGAGTGAGAAAATTTTCAAGAGATGCAATTCAGCAAAGAAGACGTGCGTAAGGTAGCCAAGCTGGCGAACCTCGAGTTGACCGAAGCGGAAGTGGAGCGCATGGCGCATGACATGGGCGAAGTGTTGACCCATATGGAACAGCTGTCAACGCTGGACACGACGAACGTGGCGCCGATGGCGCAGGTGTTGTTTGAAGCACCGGCGACGGCATCGCTGCGTGAAGACGCGGTGCGTGAGCGGACGCTGCTGGGCACGGAAGACGCGTTGCGGAACTCGGCATTGAGCGGCAACGGGCACTTCAAGGTGCCGCGGGTGATCGAGCGGTAAGGGGGAGAGGGAACGATGGAAAATCTGGCAAAGCTGACAATTGCGGAAGTGAAGGCGGGCCTTGCGGCCAAGAAGTTTAGCGCGGTGGAACTGGCCGAGGCGGCGACGAAGTTTGCGGCGGCCGAGAACCCGAAGACGAACGGCTACATTACGCTGAGCCCGGAGCTGGCGATCGAGGCGGCAAAGGCCGTGGACGAGAAGATCGCGCGCGGGGAAGACCCGGGGCTGCTGGGTGGCGTGCCGATCGGTGTGAAGGACGTGCTGTCGACCAAGGGCGTGCGGACGACGTGTGCGTCGAAGATGCTCGAGAAGTATGTGCCGGCCTATGACGCAACGGCGGTGACGAAACTCAAAGAAGCCGGCGCGCTGATCATTGGCAAGGCGAACTGCGACGAGTTTGCGATGGGGTCGTCGAACGAGAATTCGGCGTTTGGCGTGGTGCGGAATCCGGTGGCGCTCGATCGGGTGCCGGGCGGGTCGAGCGGTGGTTCGGCGGCGGTGGTGGCGCAGGGGACGGCGGTGGCTTCGCTGGGGTCAGATACGGGTGGTTCGATCCGGCAGCCGGCATCGTTCTGCGGCGTGGTGGGCGTGACGCCGACCTATGGCCGCGTGAGCCGTTATGGGCTGGTGGCGTTTGCGAGCAGTCTTGATCACGTGGGGCCGTTTGCCCGCAATGTGGAAGACGCGGCGCTGGTGCTTGAGGCGATTGCCGGGCGCGACGAGCTGGACGCGACGAGCGCTTATGCGCCGGTGGATGATTACCGGACGGAGATGCGCAAGCCGGTGGCCGGCATGAAGGTGGGCATCCCAAAGGAATACTTTGAGGGGCTGGCGGCCGAGACGGGCGACAAGATCTATGCCGGGCTTGAAGTGCTGAAGAAGCTGGGCGTGGAAGTGAAGGAAGTGAGCCTGCCGCATACGCCGTATGCGATCAGTGCTTACTACATCATCTGTACGGCCGAGGCGAGCTCGAATCTGGCGCGCTATGACGGCGTGCGCTATACGGCGCGGGCTGAGGCGAGCAATCTGAACGAGATGTACGCGAAGACGCGTGGCGAGTACTTTGGCATGGAGTGCAAGCGGCGCATCATGCTGGGCACTTATGTGCTGAGCCATGGCTACTATGACGCTTACTATCTGAAGGCGCAGAAGGTGCGCGCGCTGATCGCGCAGGATTTCTCGAATGCGCTGAAAGAGGTGGACGCGCTGGTGGCGCCGGTGAGCCCGTTCCCGGCGTTCAAGATCGGTGAGAAGATGGCGGACCCGATGCAGATGTATCTGTCGGACATTTACACGATTACGGGTGACCTGGCGGGGATCCCGTGTATGAGTGTGCCGTGCGGGAATACGGCGGAGGGATTGCCGGTGGGGATGCAGATCTTCAGCGGGCACTTCCAGGAGAGCACGATGTTCCGGCTGGCGTATGCGTTTGAGCAGGCGGGTGGGGTGAGCTAAGGCGCGCTCGAACAACATCGCGAGATTGATGAGAGGTGGTTGATGTGCTGGCGCGAGAGGCGCCGGGCGTTGACCACCTCTTTGTTTTTGGTGAAAGGAGTGGCCGAAGCTAGTGGAGGAAGTTGTCCTGGCCGAAGGTGGTGAGTTGGCCGGCGGCGAGTTGGTTGCGGTAGGTGGTTAGCCTGGGCTTGACGTGGTGCCAGCCGTCGAACTGGATGGTGGCGTCGAGGAAGGTGAGAACCGTGTCCTTGTGGCCTTTGGCGAGGAGAGCTTCGGCTAGGGCGAAGATGGGTTGGCCGCCTTGCAGCGCGAGGTCGGGCTTGAGGGATGAGATTGAGGCAAGGAGATGCTGCTGGGCCGCTGTGATGTTCTGCTGCTCGAGGGCGCTGAGGCCGAGGATGGTGTGGGCGGTGTGGATGTAGAGGGCTGATTCGGGATGATGCGGGGCGGCGTTGAGTAAGTCGGTGGCGAGCTCCGTGGCTTCGGGGTGGGCGCCCGCTTTCCAGGAGGCGATCATGACAGCTTGGGCCTGGCCGAGCCACAAGCCTGAGCCCTTGGGGGCGGTGAAGGCGGCGCGCTCGCGGGCGAGAATCTGAGCCGGGTCCTGTTTGCCGTCGAGGCTGATGAGTGAGAGGCTAAGGGCCATGAGCGAGAGCTTGGCGGCGTTGGTGTCGCCGGAGTTCAAGTTGGTTCGCGATTGCTCGAGTAGAGAAATGACGCCGGAGTGATCGTTGCGTAGGAGGCTGTCGACTTGAGTTCTTTTGGGGAAGCCAGGGGATTGGCGCAGGAGCTCACGGTAGATCGGGATGAGCTGCTGGACGGCGAGGCGGTAGTTGCGCTCGTTGAGACTGAGGGTGGCTTGGTCGAGGGCGGATGCCGAGGCGCGGGAAAGAGGCGCGGCGGAAGCGGTGAGGCTGAGCGCGAGTAGAAGAGCGAGGATACTACGCATTATTGATACTCCTGAAGGGGGGCGCCGAATCGA
>CAZBTA010000132.1:0-13904 GCA_964494515.1 uncultured Bryobacter sp. | reverse complement strand
GAGCCGGACGGCCATCTCACGGCGACGCGAGGAGGCGCGAGCGAGCAGGAGGTTGGCAATGTTGGTGCAGGTGATGGCGAGAATGAGCCCCACCATGCCGAACAGGACGTAGAGAGGACGAGAGTACTCACGACGCAGACTCCCGAGGCCAGCGGCGCCAGGATTGAGCAACAGGCGGGGCAGACGGGCGCGTTCACCAGCCGTCGAGGCCGTGCCGGCAACCCATTGATTGAAACGGGGGGCAAGGCTGGCCTGGGCCTGCGCGAGCGTAACACCGGGGCGCAGGCGGCCCATGATCTCAATCCAGTAATTGTTCGGATCGGTGTAAAGCGGTTGGGCCGCGGGGCCTTCGATGAGGAGATTGGTGTGGAGTGGCAGGAAGAGCTCAGGCGCCGCAGCGGGATCGACGCCGAAGAACCGGGCTGGCGTGACGCCGATGACAGTGAATGGAACCTTGTCGACGAGCACCGACTGGCCAACTGCCGCCGTGGCCGAGCCAAAGCGGCGCTGGGCGGCGGCATAGCTGAGCACGGCCACGGGCGTGGCGGCGGCACGATCGTCGGGCGACTCAATGAGCCGGCCGGCAGCGGGGCTGACGCCGAGGCCGCTAAAGTAAGTGCCGGTGACGTATTCAGTAGGTGTACTGAGCGTGAGGTTATTGACGGTGAGATTGTGATTGTGGCCGTTGAAGTAGCCGAACAGCGTGGAGAAGGGCGAGTCGGCAGTGTTGAGCAATTCATAGGCGGCCCAGGGGAACATGCCGCTGTTCATCATGCCTTTTTCGGCAGGCCAGGCGATGCCGGAGATGGCGTGCATGACGTGGGCCCATTGTTTGGTGGCGTCAAAGGGCGGGGGGCTTTGCCAGTTGACGACTGTGAGCGCTGCCGGGTCCGCAACAGGGAGTGAACGGAGGAGGATCGACTCCATGAAGCTGTAGATAGCGGTGTTGGCGCCGATGCCGAGAGCAAGCGAGAGGACGGCGAGAGCGCTGAAGGCCTTGTGGGCGACGATATTGCGAAGGCCGTAGCGGAGGTCGCCCATCAGATCGGAGAGAAAGCGGGTAAGCCAGATCTCGCGCGATTCCTCGTGGAGAAGTGTGGCATTGCCGAAGCGACGACGGGCCTCGGCCCAGGCGAGGTCGTGCGGCATGCCGTCCTGCTCGAGCTGTTCGGCACATTCGGCGAGGTGGAGCCGCATCTCTTCGGCGAGAGTGTCGGCGCGGCGGGAGAAGTTCAGCCAATAGCGGAGGCGACGAAGCATGGGGAGTTACTCGGTGCTCATTACTTGCGCGATGGCGAGAGTGAGGCGGTTGTATCTGGAGGTTTCGACGGCGAGCTGTTTGCGGCCGGCGGGAGTGATCTGGTAGATGCGGGCACGACGCCCAGTGGCGGTGACGCCCCAATCGCCGGTGACCCAGCCGTGAAGCTCGAGGCGCTGGAGCGCGGGGTAGAGCGAGCCTTCTTCGATGAGGATCTCATTGTCGGAGGATTGCTGGATGAACTGGACGATGCCGTAGCCGTGCAGAGCGCGCAGGGAGAGCGTGCGCAGGATGAGCATGTCGAGAGAGCCGGGGAGAGAGTCGTTCTTTTGAGGCTTGCGTCCCATACCAAGAATTCTTAGCTTAAAAGCACCTGCATGGAATCGTCAACAGAGAGTTGGACTCTGGTGGGCCAGTAAGGCTGAAAGATAGTTAGAAAAGAAATGTTGGCAAATCAAAAAAGCGTGCTACTGTCAAGACAGAAGTTTTCAGTTCTCTGATTTTCGGCATCCCTTTCGTTTGGTCCTTCCGGCCCCCTCGTCAATCCTGCCTCATCTCACTGTCCTGCAACTATCTGGAAGGAATCCAAATGACTAATATCTTTGTTGGCAATCTGAGTTTTCACTCGACGGAACACGAAATTCGTGGCCTGTTTGAACAGTTCGGTATCGTGGACCGCGTAAACGTGGTTACGGATCGCGAAACGGGCCGTGCACGTGGCTTCGCGTTCGTCGAAATGAGCGTTGGCGCGGAAGCCGCGCAGGCGATCAATAACCTGAATGGTTATGCGCTTGACGGTCGTTCGATCAACGTGAATGAAGCGCGTCCGCGTGAAGAGCGTGGCAGCAATGGCGGCGGCTATGGCCAGCGCCAGAACAACTACGGCGGCCAGCGCCGTAACCGCTACTAAAACAAACTTCAACCCATTACAAGCAATAAAGGCGGCTCCCGCGGGAGCCGCCTTTTTGCGGTTTACTTGAGAATCGGAAACGCCGTATCAGCCAGGGCCGGCATGGCGAGCTCAGGCATGGGACGGGCACGGAACAAGCGCAACGTGGGACGAGCCAGCAGGCGAGCCCAGCGGTTGGCGCTCTGACGACGCGCGCTATCGGTGGCGATGCCGGAGTTGGCATACATCTGACGGTAGAGCTTGGAGACGAAGACAAAGGCGAGGCGAGCCTTCCAGGACTTCACACAACCCGCCCGCCGCCAGATGGCGGCCAGGCGATAGAAGCGGTCCCATACGGATTGCGTGCGGGCACGGATCTCATCTGAGGACATGGTGGGATGCGGCGAGAACATCTTGGGCCGGATGGCTGAGGGGATGAGCCAGTAGCGCGTAACGGGCGTGCCGGCGACGCGTTCGGCATTGTCGCCGAGAGACTTCTCCCAGCGGTCGAAGTCGACCGTGCCGGGGAATGGCGTCATCATGACGAACTGGGCAAAGGTGAGCGAGGAACGCTCGGCGAGATCGGCCGTGGCGGTAAACGTCTCGGCGCGATCACTGTTGAGCCCAAAGATGAATGAGCCGAGCACGTGCACGCCCTGATCGCGGAAGGTGCGGAGGCGGTCGACGAGCGCTTCGCCGCTCAGGTTGAAATCCTTGAAGACGGATTTGAGGCCGGCGGGAGTGACGGCTTCCACCCCGACGAGAGCGCCCTTGATGTTGGCGCGCTTCATGGCGGCGAGGAAGTCGGGGTCTTCGGCGGCTTCCATGGTGATCTGGGTGAAGAAGACCATGTCGGAGGGGAGTTCGGCAAGACGCGCCATGAGCTCGAAGCGTTGTTCGCGAATGCGCTGGAGCTCGGCGAGGCGCGGCTGATTGTTCTGCGCGGCGGCCAACCGGAGATCTTCGAGACTGACGGGATAGAAGTTGTCGTCAGCCAGGGCAATGAAGCGATAGCCGAGGCGGCGCAGCGTGATGATCTCGGCAATGACGGGATCGGAAGCACGAGCGCGGGGCTGTTGGCCATCGGTGCGCCAGACCGAGCAGAACGAGCAGTGCTTGGGGCAGCCACGCAGGGTCTGCACCGAAGCCCACATGTAGCGATCGGGCGGCAGGAGGCTCCAGCGGGCCGGGGCAAATGAGCCACCCGCGACACGGCCGCCGTCATAGACGCGCTCGGGCTTACCGGCGACACAATCCTGAACGGCGTGTGCCCAGACCAGGTCGCCATCACCGGTTACGACCGAAGTGGCGGCGCCGAGGGCAAAGGCTTCATCAGGGAACAGCGTGGCGTGGATGCCACCGTAGATAACATGCGCACCGCGGGCGGCGGCAAGCTGGCCAACGGCATAGCCGCGGAGGGCATTGCCGGTGTGGATGCCAATACCGACAACGTCGCCGGCGGAGATGATTTCAGGGTCGAGACGCTCAAGCGTTTCGTCGGTGAGAATGGGGTCGCCCCAGGTGGTGGGCGTCGCAGCGGCGAGAACGAAGAGCCAGCGGGGAGTAATGACGCCGATGCCGAAGGAGTCATCACTGGGATTGATGAGATGAATACGCACAAAACCTCTTTGTGGCGGCGCGGGGCCGCGGAAACGGAGGACAGGCGATTGTGGTGCGGGGCATAAACAGCGTCTTCCTCCTTCTTGCTGAGTCTCAAGTTGAAGAGGAGGCCTTGTCCTAAGAGGACCGGCTCTAGAAGCTGAGCATCGAGTGCCAACTATAACACTTTTTGTCAGTAGGCTTAAGGGGTCTGAGATAATCGGCCAACAGTATGAACCGACGAAGCTTTCTTCAGATGACCGGCGCGGCGGCGCTACAGGGTCAGCCGCAGCGACCCAATCTGTTGCTGATCGTGGCGGATGACCTTGGGTTGTCGCTGGGCTGCTATGGGGACAGAAACGCGCGTACGCCGCATCTGGACCAACTGGCGAGTGAAGGAGTGCGGTTTACGCAGGCGTTTGCGACCACGGCGAGTTGTTCGCCTTCGCGATCGGTGATGCTGACAGGACAATACAATCACCAGAACGGGCAGTATGGCCTGGCGCAGGGCGATCACAACTTTCGGATGAAGCCCGACGTCAAGCCGCTGGCGCGCATGGTGGGAGAGGTGGGCTATCAGACGGGAGTGATCGGGAAGTTTCATGTGAACCCGCCAGAGCAGTTTGGCTGGGACACGCGTGAAGAGGGGAATGAGTTTGATGTGGAGCGGCTGGGGCAGCGGGTGAAGGACTTCACCACGAGGGCAGCAAGCAATGGCAAGCCGTTCTATCTGCATGTGGGATTTGGTGATCCGCATCGTGGCGCGGATGCGCGCTTCCATGTGAACGGCAAAACAGGGTTTGATCCGAATGAGATTCGGGTGCCATCGTTTCTGGCCGATACGCCGGCGGCGCGGCGCGATCTGGCGGAATACTATGAGGCGGTGCGACGGCTGGATCGGGGGGTGGGGCTGATTGTCGAGAACCTGCGCCAGGCCGGGCAACTGGATCGGACGCTGCTGGTGTTTGTGAGTGATAACGGGATGCCGTTTCCGAATGCGAAGACGAACCTGTATGACTCGGGCGTGCGGCTGCCGATGATTGCGCGCGGCATGGGGCTACCAGCCGGCCAGGTGAGCCGGGCGATGACGAGCTGGATCGATCTGGTGCCGACGTTTATTGAGGCCGCGGGGCTGCCGGTGAGGCGCGAGTTGCCGGGGAGATCATGGCTGGGGGCAGCGAAGACGGAGAATGTGGCGGGGTGGGACGAGGTGTTTTTGACGCACACGTTTCATGGCGTGAACATGTTTTATCCGATCCGGGGTATGCGGACGCGGCGCTTCAAGTATCTGAAGAACCTGAACCCGGAGCTGGAGTTTCTGCACGCCACAGATCTGGCGGGATCGCCGGCATGGCAAGGGCGGGACCGGTCACTACCGCTCGGCAAGCGCAATCTGAAGGATTATCTGCACCGGCCGGCCGAGGAACTTTATGACCTTGAGGCGGACCCGGATGAAGTGGTGAATCTGGCGGGGCAGGCAGAATACGCCGGCACGCTTGAGACGATGCGCAAGCGCGTGGAGCAGTGGCGCGAGCAAACGAAAGACCCGTGGCGCAACCTTGAGGCGAGGCAGAAGTGAGCCCTGGCGTTGACGTGGGGGCAAGGATCACCCATACTTGAGGTGGCTGAACGATGCTGTTTGACCGCAGACCGCGCCTCACTAAGTAAGCGCGTCTGATTCCTCCTCACTTAGAACCAAGCGAAAGGAGGGTACATGCTTCGTCTCAGACTTCGAACCATAAACCCCACAAGCCCAGAGTTAATCCAGTGCAAAGGAGGCAACTGATGCCATTTGCCCAACTGGTGCCACGGGCCTTCCATGAGCGGGGGATCGGGCAATACGCGCCGGCGGTATCCGGCATATTTGGAATCTCAAACGCGCGCGAATGGCTGTATATCGGACAGACGGCGAACATTCGGGAAGCACTGTTTGAGTGTTTGCGCGGCGGACAGGCGGGCCTTGAGAAGGCGCTGCCGACAGGATTTGTATTTGAGATGTGCGATCCCGGCGGAGTGCACCGGCGGCAAGCCCAGTTGGTGGCGGAATACAAACCGCGATTGGGGTCACGCGCATGATGTACGCATTTGCCGGATTCTCAAGCCAGGGGGCGATGCGGGTGTTTTTGTTCAACCCGCTGCCGCGTACGGTGGACCTGCATACGAGGCGCATTCTGGTGGATACAGGCATGGCGCGCAAGTATGGCATTCCGCTGCAGGAACTGCCAAGGTTGTGCATGGCGCTGCTCGACAAGGATGAGGATGCCGCGGATGGCGGTGTGACCACTTATGCCGAGGCGGACATGAAGCACTACCAGCGAGCCCGCGCCGAAGCGGTGGAACTGGGCAAGATGAGACGCAGCTTCAAGCCACGGCGGGCGCCGGGCGCCGAGCCGGAAAAAGTAGCTCCCTAGAAAAATAGGCCGCCAGGAATGCTGTGGTTCCAGGCGGCCTGAATCAGGGAAAGGTCGATGAGCCCATTAGGCACACCCGCGATTTACAGTGGGCCGGTCTCTCAAGCCGGTCCACCGCAAGCAGAGTGAGCCTTATGGCCTAGAAGCGGATGCGCAGGCGCAGCTCAATCTGACGAGGATCCAGTGTGGCAAGGCCCCAGGTGCCGAAGCTTTCGTTCTGGATCATTCCGGGTTGCTGGCCACGAGCAGCATTCACGGTGGTGAAAATGTTGCCCGTACCCGCGTTCACAGTCCCGGTGAATTGCGCCCGGTTCCAGAGGTTGGTGGCCTCGGCCGAGAACAACATACTGACGCGGTCGGTGACCGCAAAATCTTTCTGCAGGCTTACGTTGTGGTTGTAATAGTTGACGCCACGGAAATCGCTGTAGCGCAGAGCAGAATTGCCATACCAGTAGATGTCCGGAGCGACGGTGCCATTGGGTAAGGTGACCGTGCGGCCGCGGAAAGCATCGGGGTTATAGCGAAGGTAGTTGAAGCGACCGACGGTGATCTGACGGCCGGAAGGTAGCGTCACAGTGCGGTCGGCGGCATTCGGGGAGTCGTACCAGCGCTGGAGGTTTTTGGGCACCTCGATATCAACGCCGGGAACACGATCACAAAGGCCATTGAGCGAGTTGCAACCGGTGAAGCCGGATTGTGGCTGACCCGACTGCAGCATCAGAACATTACCGATGTTCCAGCCCCCCACGAGCGCATTCAGGAAGCGGTTGTTCATATCGAACTTGCGTCCCTTGCCGAAGGGGAGGTTGTAGACGACAGTGCCGACAAAGCGGTGGGGGATGTCGTTGGTGGAAATGTTGTAGCTGTTCTTGTAATTGCGGCGGTCGACGTTGCCGTTGGTGAAGCCGCCGTTCTCACCGTAGTTGTTGTTCTGCAACTCGGGCACGGACATGTCGATCGACTTCGACCAGGTGTAGTGCAGGTTGAAGAGCAGGCCATTCGAGTAGGAGCGCTGCAGGCTGACCATCATCGCGTTGTAGGTGCTGAAGCCGACGAAGGTGCCGACAAGGTTGCCGGTGAACAACGGATAAGGGATGAGCGTGTCGCGCAGGGGAATATTGGCGTTGCCGAGGTTGCCGTTGTAGCGAATGGCGCCGCCGGGATTGAAGGGGTTGGCAACGGTGAGCGTGGCGGGATTGTTGCCGTTGGTGGCGATGTACTGCGAGCGCCACTGATCGAGCAGGGATTGGGGCAACAACTGGTCGTTGTTGATGTTGAAGCGGGCCATCAGCAGACGGCTGCCCTTCGAGCCGGTATAGCCGACCGAGAGCAGATAGTGATTGCCGATCTTGCGTTCGACAAAGGCGTTCCACTGGTAGACGCGACTGTTGTTGAAATCATTGCGGTCAAAGCGAGGCTCATTGCCGCCCGCGCCGTAATACTGCGGTGCTTCGTTGTTGGCGCCGATGACCGGGATGAAGGTGCTTGAGCGGTTGAAGCGCTCAAGCAGGACGCCCTGGGGATTGGAGCCGTATTGCAGCGCGCTCTGCACGGCAACGGTGGGGGCGAAGTTCTGATTGCCGTAGTAGTAAGGGCCGCCGTAATAGCCGGTGTTGGTGGGCAGGAAGTTGAGCCCGAAGCCGGAGCGCAGCACCGTCTTCTCATCCAGGCGATAGGCGAGGCCAATGCGGGGGCCGAAGTCGCGCCAGGGCGTGCGGTAGAGACCGCGATCACCAGATACGCCCGGGAAGTAAAGGCGGCCCGGCGTGTTGGCGGTGGTGCCCTGATAGCTAAAGCTGCTGGCGCGGTTGTAGCGCTCACTCGGCGAGGGCTGAATGTCCCAACGCAGGCCGAGATTGATGGTGAGGCGGTTGTTCACACGCCAGTCGCTCTGGTTATAGAAGGCGAGGTACTTGGCCGAGAGGGCCATCAGCACAGCGTTCTCACCCGCGCGGATATCACCGGCACCCAGCAGATAGCTGGCCAGGCCACTACCATTCTGCTCGGCGGTAACGTTGTTGATGTTGTTGGCCAGCGGGCCGATGATGTTGCCGGCAGTGAAGCCATTGCCGCTGGTGACCCAGTAGCTGCCGCGGGCATCGGAATAGTTGGAGAGGTAGTTGCGGAATTCCCCGCCCCACTTGTGCGTCCAGCGGCCGGCGGTTTTGGTGACCGAGTAGACGATGTTCCAGTTGGTCTGGCGTTCGATCTTGGCGAGGTAGCCGGTGTTGTTGAGAGCGGCGATCTGTGACCAGCCACCGCCGAAATTGGTGACTTCAGGGAAGGCGCCGGCAAGGCCAATGGCTGACGACCAGGCCGACGGGATGCCGTAAATCGAATAGTCGATGTCGTTGAATGTGGCGGCGCGATTGTCAGCGGCAACGCGGGTGACGCCGATGCGGACATCGGCAACCAGCGTGGGAGTGATGAGCCAGGTGTCACCGAGCGAGGCGTAATAGTTGCGGTCGCCGTTGACGGCGCCGATGAAGCCGCCCTGCGTTGTGTAGGCGCGGGTTTGGTTGCCCCAGCCGTTGGGTGAGTCGATGCTGGCGAGGTTGGAGCCGCCGGTGAAGTAAAGGTTGTGCTTCTGGAAGCGCTGGTCGAAGCGGGCGTTAATCGCGTTGCGCTCGAAGGAGCGGACGGCGCGATTGTAGAAGTTGTTGGTTCCAAGCAACGGATCCTGCGGGGGACGGTTGGGCAGGGGGAACTCGTTGACGAACCGCTGGGTAAACGGGTTGATCTGGCTTGCCGGGATTTGTGCATTGGGGAACGGGACACGGCGCCACTGGTTGGCAGCCACCTGGGTGACATTGAAGGGATCAAAAACCTGCACGGGCAGGAACTGGCCACTGACGTTGGTGCGGGTCTGGGAGAAATCGCCAGCGCGCTCAAGAGCAGTGGGGACGGTACGGAGGTAATCGAGCGCGTTGTTGAAGCGCAACCCTTCGTAGGAGACAAAGAAGAACGTCTTGTCCTTGCCGTTGTAGAGCTTGGGCAGGATGACCGGGCCGCCGAAGGTGGCCGAATAGTTCTGCACCTTGAAGGGCGCGCGGAGAATGCCCTGGGCGTTGTTGCCAAAGGAATTGGCGTTGAAGGCTTCGTTACGCAGGCGGAACTGCCCACTGCCGTGAAATTCGTTGGTGCCGCTCTTGGTGGTGAAGACGACGGTGCCCTGGCTGCGGCCGTACTCAGCACTCATGTTGTTGATGTTGGTTTTGACTTCCTGAATGCCTTCGGTGTTGGGCATGATGGCGACTTCGTTCCAGGCGGAGGCCTGAATGGAAACACCGTCGAGCTGGATGTCGTTGGTGAAGCTGTTACCACCGTTCACACTGAAATTGCTCATGGCGCGGCGGCCTTCGGTGCCGATGCCGAAGCTTTGCGGGCTCTGGGTGCTGTTCATCGACTGGCGCGCGACGACGCCCTGGGTGAGAGTGGCGTAGTTGAGCGGGTTGTTGTTGATGTTGGGGATCGACTTGATGACTTCTTCAGAGACGGTGTTGACCACACGACTGCTCTCGGTCTGCAGCTCAAGAGCGGTGCCGGTGATGGTGACGGCGGTTTCAACGTTACCGACTTCGAGACGGGCGTCGGCACGGATCGTCTGGTTGGTGGACAGGGAGAGGTCCTTGATGGTGACCTGCTTGAAACCCTGCTTTTTGATGGTGACTTCGTAGTTGCCGAAGGCGAGATACGGGACAGAGTATTCGCCAGAGGTGTTGGTCTTCTGAGGGAAGCGGGCGTTGGTGCCGGTTTCGCGCACCGTCACCTCGGCGTCCGGAACGGGGGCGCCTGAGGAGTCTGTCACGGTTCCGACAATGGTGCCGGAGCGGACCTGGGAATGGGCGGGCTCGAGAGTCGCAAAGAATACGGCTAAAGCGAGCAAGGCTTTAAGGATTTTGAGACGTTTCTGCAACATGGCTGCACGATAGATGAGCGACACCAATGATTCGATTCATCAGATTTACATTGGTATGCATTACTTTCAGTCGTGCTTATAACGAAATGATTATTCTGCTTTAACCGTCGTGAAATGATTAGCTCTCGCGGCGCCGAAACTCCCGTGGCGACAGGCCGGTCATGCGCTTGAAATCCTTGCTGAAGAAGAAACGGTCGCGGTAGCCGACCTGTTCGGCGATCCATTCGATGGGGTCGGCCGTCTCGGTGAGGCGGCGCTTGGCGTGATTGATACGCTCGCGGCGGAGCCAGTCGATGGGGCTGGTGCCATAGGCACGACGGAAGAGACGGTTGAAGTGGGGCGCGCTGATGCCCGCACGGGCGGCAAGGTCTTCCACACGGTGGGCCTCAAAGTAGTTGAGCCGCATATGGTCGACGGCGGGACGCAGGACAGGGGGCGCGGCGCCGTCCCAGCCGGGAAGCTGGCGTGCACAGCAGGCGAGCGCAACGACACGAGCCACGGCGGCGTGCAGCAAGGGAGCGGATTGCGCTTCCCTGCCCCGCAGCAAGGCAAAGATCTCTTCGTAGACGGGCTTGAGTTGAGTGGGATCGACGGCTTCAATCACCGGATGCCGCTCGATGGCGAGAACCGCGCCCAGGCGCTCGAGGCCGGGGCCTTCCACACGAATCCAGTAAGCCTCCCAGGGGTCGGTCGCACCGGTGAGGTGTTCGTGGGGGTGATGGCAGTTGAAGACGACCAGACCGCCGGGGGCCACCTCATGCCAGAGACCGGCGACCCGCACCCGCGCCTGGCCTGACAGGCAATAGATGAACTCATAGCCGTGAAAGCGATCGCGCGCCACGCCATAGCCCGAACCCGCGCGAACGTGGCCGGCACGCAGGACTGTATAAAACAACTCCTGATGCAGCGGGTTGGGTGTGGCGTAGAGAGAGACAGGAAAATCTGTCTTCGCGCGGCGGACCGGCATGATCGAATCATACACATTTTTGCGTGGATCGCCCATTCCAGCCGGGGCGTGATTCGATCAATGTGTAGGTATTATGCGAGCGAGTGCCCTGTTGGCATGGATGTTGGGGAGTGGCGTGTTGCTGGCCGAGCCGGTGAATTTCAGCCGGCAGATCCTGCCGATTCTTTCGGACAAATGTCTGGGGTGCCATGGGCAGGACCCGATGGGGCGCAAGGCAAATCTGCGGCTGGATACACGCGAGGGTGCACTGAAGGTGATCGTGGCGGGAGAGCCGGGCAAGAGCCGGCTGATGGCGCGCATTGCCCCGCCGAAGCCTGCGATGCTGATGCCGCCGCCGTACTCACACAAGGAACCGCTGACGCCCGTGGAAGTGAAGCTGATGGAGCAGTGGATCCGCGAGGGGGCGGTATGGGGCAAGCACTGGTCGTTTGAAAAGCCGGTGGCGCCGGCGGTGAGTTCGATTGATGCGCTGGTGAGCAAAAAGCTCGCGAGCCTGCAGTTGAAGATGAGCCCGAAGGCGGCGCGGCATACGCTGGCGCGGCGGTTGGCGTTTGACCTGACGGGATTGCCGCCGCAGGGCGAGGCGGCGCGGAAGTTTCTGGCCGGGGGCAAGGTGGAAGAGTATGTAGACGCGTTGCTGGCCAGCCCGCAGTATGGCGAGCGGATGGCGATGTGGTGGTTGGACGCGGCGCGGTATTCGGATACCGATGGATTCCAGGCCGATGAGACGCGCACGAACTGGCCGTGGCGCGACTGGGTGGTGGATGCGTTCAATCGCAACATGCCGTACGACCGGTTTACGGTGATGCAGTTTGCCGGAGACCTGATGCCGGGGGCGAATGATGAGTCGCGACTGGCGACTTCGTTTCACCGGCAGCACATGACGAACGGCGAGGGCGGCCGTGACCCGGAGGAATCGCGCATCGATTATGTGATGGACCGCGTGAATACGATGGGCACCGTTTGGCTGGGGCTGACGCTGCAGTGCACGCAATGTCACACGCACAAGTTTGACCCGGTGGAGCATCGCGAGTATTACGCGCTGAATGCGTTCTTCAACTCGATTGATGAGACGGGTGATGCGGGCAAGAAGGCGAAGCCGTATCTGGCGGTGGAGTCGACGCATACACAACGGGCGATTGATGAGGCGCGGGGGCTGGTGGAACAGCGACGCCCGGAAGAGGCGCGGCAGCGCAAGCTGGCGGGGCCGGTGTTTGAGGCGTGGGTGAAGAAGCAGGCCGCGACGCTGAAGCTCTCGTATGAAGAATGGGCGATCGTGCGGGCGACATCGCTTGAAGCCGTGGAAGGCACGAAGCTCGCACAGGCGGCGGATGGGGTGATCACCTCGAGTGGGCCCGACCCGCGGCAGGATGATTACCGCATCGGCATGAGGCCGAAGATGAAGCGGGTGACGGGGCTGCGGCTGGAGGTTTTTCCGGATGCGGGGTTTGCCAAGGGCAAGTTTACGCGCGGGGGCAATGGTGAGTTTCTGCTGACGGATGTGAAATTGCAGGTGCGCCAGGAGGGCAGTAGCCAACTGCGCGATGTGAAGATCAAGGCGGCCGTGGCGGACTACTCGGCCGACAAGCAGAAGAACAACAACTATGGCCTGATCGCCGATACGCTTGATGACGACCCGCGCAACGGGTGGACGACGATCGATGCGCCACGCGTGGAGAAGCATGCGGCGGTGTTTGAACTGGCCGAGCCGCTGGTGATCGCGGCGAATGAAGAGATTGTGTTTGAGCTGCGGCACCGCTCGACAGGTGGGCAGGCGAATCTGGCGAAGTTCCGCGTGTGGGCCACCGATGGGCGTGGCGAGGTGGTGAAGACGGTGGGCTTGTCGCCGCTCGAGCAGTTGGCGCGCCTTAAGGACCGGCGCGCGGTGCCGGCGGAGCTGAAGCAGAAGCTCGAGCACCAGTTTCTCGAAGACTATGAGCCGTATCGGGCCGCCAGGCAGGCGCTCGAGCGGGCCGAGGCACAACTGAAGGAAGTAGAGGCCGCGCGCAAGGTGAACGTGATGGTGCTGGCGGATCGTGAGAAGCCGCGCGAGACGCATGTGCTGCTGCGCGGGGTGTGGGACAAGAAGGGTGAGGTGGTGGTGCCTGGAGTGCCGGCGTTCCTTGGGCCGTGGCCGGAGGGCGAACCGCGCAACCGGTTGGGGCTGGCGCGATGGCTCGTGTCGAGGGAGAATCCGCTGACGGCGCGCGTGGCGGTAAATCATATCTGGCAGCTTTTGTTTGGGACGGGGCTGGTGCGGACGACGGAAGACTTTGGCCTGCAGGGCGAACAGCCGGTGCATGCCGAGGTGCTCGATGCGCTGGCGGTGGGCTTTATGGAGAGCGGCTGGGACGTGAAGCAACTTGTGCGGCGGATTGTGTTGAGCGATGTGTACCAGCAGGATTCGACGGTAGCGCCCGAGCTTGAGGCGCGTGATCCGAATAACCTGCTGCTCGCGCGCGGGCCGCGCTACCGGCTGGCGAGTTGGATGTTGCGCGATGCGGCGCTGGCTTATGCGGGGTTGCTCAATCCCGCGCTCGGCGGGCCGCCCGTGCGCCCCTATCAGCCCGATGGCGTGTGGGAGGAGTTGTTTATGGGGCGCTTCAAGTATGAACCGAGTGAAGGCGCGGCGCAGTACCGCCGGACGTTGTATGCATTCTGGCGGCGGAGCATTGCCCCGACGTTTCTGTTTGATTCCGCACAGCGGCGCATGTGTGAGGTGAGGCCGGGCCGGACCAATACGCCGCTGCAGGCGCTGACGCTGCTGAATGATGAGACGTATCTGGAGGCATCGCGCGTGCTGGCCGGGCAGGTGGAAGGCAAGGCCGATGCGCTTGACCAACTGTTTGAACGAGTACTGC
>CAZBTA010000131.1:0-14009 GCA_964494515.1 uncultured Bryobacter sp. | reverse complement strand
TGGCGGTTTCGGCATTGTTGGGCAATCTCTCCACTTCCACAGCCAATCTGTTTCGTGCCAGCGACATTGACAGGCTCACTGCTCTCAGCAAACGCAAAATGGACGAGCTCACCACGGTTGGCCCCGCGGTTGTCCCACCCAATGCTGTATTCGAAGGAGTGCTGGAATACGATGCTAACCGCAAGCCCAATGCCGGATTTCGCGTGGCGCTCACCCCGGCCACGCCGCTGGGCCCCAACACTGGCGAGCAGGTAGATCGGATCACGCTTGAGACCTGGATCCTTTCTGGAAATCGCCGCAAAACGATGATACTCGAGGGCTTTCGAACGGTGAAGTTACGATGAAGAGGCGTTTGCAACGCCAAGCCGGCATGACACTGATTGAGCTCCTGCTGGCCGTAACGATGTTTGCCGCCATCTCGGGCGCGGCTGGGCTCGTGCTGCGTACGGCTTTCACTACGCTCAACCGCGTGGATGACAAAGTGGACTTTAACCGCCGGGTGCTGACAGCACAGCGGACCCTCGATCAGATGTTGCGCGGGTTGATTCCAGTGGTGGGCCAATGTGGGGCCCATAAAGTGGGCGTGCGCGGCATGCCGACGGCGATGACGTTTGTGTCTTCGTACTCTTTGTCAGAGGGCGGGCGCGGACGCCCTAAACTGATTCAGTTGTTTGTCGCGCCCAGTCCGAATGGGGGCGTCCGTCTGCTGATGAATGAGCAACCTTACTGGGGGCGGCAGAGCCTGCAACTGGGATGCTCGCAAGTGGCACAGGTCATGCCAGGTTCCTTCATTCTGGCCGACAGGCTTGCCAGTTGCCAGTTTCGCTTCAAGCGTCGGGATCCTTCGACACAGTTCGAGTCCTGGGCTACGATATGGGATTTTCCGGATTGGCCCCTGGGTGTAAACGTCATGATGACCCCTCTGGAGAGTAAACCGAATCAGGTACAGCCTGGCAATGTTTTTGTGCCAATCCCGGTGATGAACTACAACTTTGATGAAGTCCTCTAGGAACAACACGAAAGGCACCGCATTGCTTGCCGTCCTATGGCTGGTGGCGGCTTTGTCGGCGATCGCCTTCTCCGTCGCAGGTACGGTGCGCTCTGAAGCCGAAAGAGCCATCACACAGCAGGAATCCCTGCGCGCCTATTATCTTGCGCGCGGGGGCATCGATCGAATGCTGTACCTGATGAAGAACGATACGGGCGGGCAGGGTGGAACGCCGGAAGAGCGATTCGCCATGCGGCGACGCGTGTATTTCCGCGAACAGACGGGTGATGTGATCGTGGAGCTGATATCGGCGCGAAGCAAGTTTCCACTACGAATGCTGGGAGCAAACATGCTGGAGCGATTTTTGGGGGCTATCGGTGAAAGCCCGGCTTCGGCTAGCGCGATTGCCCAGCAGGCATTCAATCCCGCGCCCACACTCGCGTTTTCACAAAATTCACCAATGCAATCGGCTTTCTACCGCCCCCCTGCGTCTATGGAGAATGTTGAAGAGTTGCTGATGCTGCCTGGAATCACCCCCGAGTTGGTTTTTGGACGCTACACGCGAATGCCGAACGGCAATCTGATGAATATGGGCGGACTGGCAGATTTTCTGACTCCAAACCTCAAGGACATGACAGGATTCGATCCATTAGGCGTGCACCCCAGTTTGCTGGTTGCGATGGGCACACCGCGCGGAGTCGCCGAGGAGTTTGCCCGGCAGCGCCGCTCGGTTTTTCCGGCGCAGGCTGCGATTTCCGCCGCCATGAGCACTGGTCCTGGAGTGGCACTCACCCTGTCTCTCGGTGATACATTTGAGATTCGCTCGACGGGGCGCCCGCGTCTGGCAGACGGCAGGCTGGCCGAATCCCGGCGAACCGTGAGCATGCTGGTGAGGTACACTCCACCGAATCCTCGCTATGTCTGGATCAACCCCTGGACTCATCTGCGCTGGTATGACCAGAGCTCAAGCGATCTGGCTTCTAACAACATGATGTGGGTGGCGGAGCCAGCCGACAAAGGAATCAAGAAGTGACGACCGATCAAGAGGCAGTTCAGGTTGGCGAGGTGGTGGCCGCCAGTGCGCCGGTCCCCATCATGCAGAAGTGGATGAGTTGGGGTACGGGGGTAGGCGTGGAGGTCAGTCGCACTGATCTCCACTTCACACTCGTCCGGGTGAGGCCGGGTGGTATTCAGATACTCGATTCGATGACGATCGAGCGCTACCGTCAACGGCCGGCTGGCGAATGGGGTGGTGACTACCAGGAGTTTCTGCGAAAAAACAAGGTGCATCACGTGTCCGCAACAGTGGTGTTGCCACCGTGGGATTGTGTTTCGCGCGTGGCGCACTTTCCGGGTGTTGCCGACAAGGACCTGCCGGCGGCCATACAGTACCAGTTGGACGGGTTGCATCCGTATCCGGAAGAAGAAGCAAGTCACGCATGGGCTCGGCTTAAGGGGGATCGTCGCGCCACGGTTTCGATCGGGGTATCGCGACTGCCGGTCATCGAAGACTATGCGACGTTGTTTGATGAGGCGGGGATTCCCGTGGCGGCGTTTCTCACACCTGGCGCGGCTATTTACTCGGCATTGCGCGTGCTGCAAGTGCCACCGGCCAGGGAACTGCTAGGGGCGGTTGAGCTTGAAGGCGAAATGCTGCTGTACGGGGAATCGGAGCTGCATCCGCTTTACTGTGTCCCTTTTCCTGCTGGTTCGGATCGGGCGATTGCGGCTGCCAGTGCGCAGTTGCGCCTTGGTAGCGACGCCCTTGTGGGACGGCTGGCCTCGATGCTGCCGCGAGCCCAGCGGGATGATGTGGCTCTGCCGCTGGCCTTTGCTGGAGCGCTGGCCGGTGCATTGTCTGGTAAAGCGCTTGGCGTGAACCTGTTGCCGGTGAATCGACGCACGGTATCTTCACCGTGGCGCTGGGTGCCGACCATCATTCTGCTGGTGCTGCTGGCGATTCTCGGCTTGGGCTTCTCGGTTTATCAGGAGTATGAGAACCGCCGCATCCTGACGCGCCTCGATGCCGAGATTGCCAAGGTGCAGCCACGTGTTGCCGCGGTTGCAAATCTGAATAAACAGATTGATGTCGACACCCGTCGCCTCGGATACATGGTTGATCTTGCCGCTTATCCACAGCAGGATCTCGACGTGATTCGTGAGTTGACCCGCATTTTGCCGCCAAATGCCTTTGTGGCGCGACTGGACATTACCCGTACCGATATTGCAATCGCGGGCGAAGTGGACCAGGCGCTCGATCTGTTGCGACTGATCGACGCATCCCCGCTATTCCGGGATTCCGAGTTTACGCAGGCACCCAATCGCTCGCCGAATGGTAAGGAAGTGTTTCAACTGCGCGCCCGCCGCGAGTTTGCCGCAGCGCAGCGTCCAGGCGCTCTTCCTCCTCCACCTGTGGCGCCAAATGTCAATCCGGGGCAAGCCCCGGCTGGAGTCAGACCATGATGGAGAATTTGTCGGAGCGCGAGCGCAAACTGGTGCTGGCCCTGGTGCCAACGCTGCTGATCTGCGGAGTGGTGTATTTCTGGACGGAGCCCACTGAAACCGGGGTCGCGCCGGTGGCTGATACGGCCGCCGCCATCGAGATCGCTCGCGTGCGACTGGACAAGCTGCGCGGTATTGCCGCCCAGCAGCCAGCCCTCGAGCAAGCCAGAAAATCACTTGCCACCAACATCGCTGGCTGGGAGAAGCGTCTGATATTTGCTGATACGCCAGCACAGGCGCAAGCGCAGCTGAATCAGATTTTTCGGCGCGTGGCTCGTCTGCAAGGTCCGTCCGTTGAAATTCGAAATGTGGATATGGGCGCTGTGCTGCCGGCGCCGCATTACGCTGAGGTACGGCTGGCTGTCGTTTTCGACTGCCAGGTTGAGGGTTTGGTGAATCTGCTCACAGAGTTGTCGTCGCAGCCGGAGTTTCTGAGTTGGCGTGATCTGCGGGTGGTAAGCAACGACAGCAAGCAGAAGCGCATCAACGTGTCCTTTACGCTCGTCGGGCTGGCCCCCCTCAAGTTGGTGCCGAAGCAGTCAGGAGCAAATGCCCTATGAAGCGCTCACTACTTTTGCTGAATCTGCTGCTAGCTGGCGGGCTGGTGATGGGCGGGATTGAACTGCGGCGGCGCTGGCTGGCGGCCCGCGACCAGGAGAAAGTGATCCTCGCCGTTCGCCCAAGCAATGTGCCTGCCCCCGCCGTGCCCGGCGCAGCCATGCCTGCCGCGCAAACGAAACTGCAGCCCGCGCAGTATTCCGAGGTTGCCGAACGGTTCCTGTTTGCCCGCGATCGCAACCCAATGGTGGTGGTCGAGAAAAAACCCGAGCCACCACCCAAAGTCATGCCAGACTTTCCGCGCGTGTACGGCGTCATGGATGTAGGACTGGGACCGACAGTGTTCATTTCAACAGGTCAAGAAGCCAAGCAACAAGGCTACAAACTCGGCGACAAGGTGGGAGAGTTTTTCCTGCGCGCGGCAACCCAGAAGGACGTGACGTTCGAATGGGAAGGCAAGCAGATCACCAAGCCCATTGACGCTCTGCGTCCCAAGCCTTCCCAACAGGATATGGGAAATCCCGGCGGCTATGATCCCCAACGGATGAATGCCAATGTGAACTCCATTCCCGCCGCGCCGCCGCCGCCCGCGCCGCCCAAAGATGTTCGTCCCGCTCCCGGCCAGGATATTGGGATGGGACGTAAGGGCTGTATCCCGGGGGACAATTCACCCGCTGGAACTGTTGTTGATGGCTACAAGAAAGTTTCTTATGCCTACGCCTTCGGGCCCATTTGTTATTGGGAACCGAGCCGCTAGTCGAAGATGGAGCTCAAGATGATTCGTTTTTTCTCGTGTGTACTGATGATGGTTGTGGGCTGTGCCTTGGCACAGACGGAAAAGCCGAAGGCGGCAACGCGCCCGGTGCCCAAAACTGCTACTCCCAAGCGTCATCCAGATGGGCGGCCCTTGGGTATTCCGCTCACAGCAACCAGAATCAGTGACGGCGCATGGCGCGCGATTGAGGATGGCAAGCCAGTTATCTATCGATCCACGGCGTTTGGCTTTGCGAAGATGAGCGAGGAAGAGAACGCAAAGATTCAGCGGATGATCGACGGTAAACCCGACGCGCCGGTGGAGGCTTCTCCGGGGGTATCAGTGGTGGAAAAGGATGGCAAGCTGCACTTTAGCCGCATCACGCCGTTTGGCAACTACCAGTGGGTGAAAGAGAAGACTGACCTGAATCCCGCGGAAAAGGCTGTTTGGGAGCGCACACAATCTGCGCAGGGGGCTGGCAAACCGTAATGAGGCTTCAAATTGCCTTTCTCATCGCACTTGTGCTGCGGGCCCAGCAGCAGCCTGTTCCGGCAGCGCAGCAGCAGCCCGCTCCAGCAGCGCAGCAGACCCCAGCAGCCCCACCGGCCGCTGCGGCAGCTCCCGCAGCCACGGCAGCGCAGCAGACCAATCCCGCCACCGCGCCTGGCGGCGGCTCGCCTACGATTACACTTAACCTTCCTGGCGCAGCACTTAGCGAGGTGATCGATACGCTGGCGCGAGTGTTGAAGATCAACTATTTTCTCGATCCCCGCGTCAAGGGCTCGATCTCCCTTTACACCTATGGCGAGATCAAGGCCACTGATGTCCGTGGTCTACTCGACACCATCCTGCGCATCAATGGCGCGGCCATGGTGCAGGTGGGTGACATCTACCGTATTGTGCCCATTGCAGATGTGGCGCGCTTGCCGATGTCTCCGCGCATCAACGCCGAGTCGAAGGATCTGGTGGATGCTGAGAACATTGTTCTCAATCTCGTCTTTTTGAAGTACGCCGACGTTAAGGAAATCCAGTCCATCATTGGTCCCTTTCTTGGAGAAGGCGCAACCGTGACCACCTATCAGCCAGCCAACCTGCTGCTGATGCTGGACAACGCGCGCAACATGAAGCGCACGATGGATCTCATTGCCATGTTCGATTCCGAAGTGTTGGCCAACCAGCGCATTCGGATGTATGAACTGCAAAATGGCAAGCCGTCAGAAATGGCTGAAGAGTTGAGCGATATTCTCCGCGGGCTTTCTCTGGCAAGCAAGACGGCCAGTGTGCAGTTTCTCCCGATTGATCGTTTGAACCTGCTGATTGCGCTGGCTCCGAATCCGGGCGTTTTCAAGGATGTCGAGGCATGGCTGAAGAAGCTCGATATTCCGGTAAAGCCGCCCGTCGGTGGTACGGACAATTTTGTGTTTCGCGTGAAGTATGGACGTGCCGACGCGCTGGCGCTGGCGACAACCATGTTGTATTCGGCGCAGCAGGATAATCCCTACGCCATGATGATGACCATGATGACCATGATGATGATGATCTCGATGACCAGCCAGTTGGCGGGCATTGCGAGCTCATACGGCAGCAACAACTCCAGCAGCGCTGGGGCAGGGGCCGCCGGCTTTATCGGCGGTGGTGGCCTTGGCATGGGGGGCATGGGCATGGGCGGTTTGGGTATGGGCGGCATGGGAATGGGGATGATGGGCATGGGGGGCATGGGCATGTTCCCTGGTATGGGTATGGGCATGTATCCCGGTATGGGAATGGGTATGGGGATGGGCATGGGCATGGGCGGCATGCAGCAGCCCGGGGCACAGATTGGTGGCGCTGCCCCGCGCCCCGGAGATGGCACTGGCACTTTCGTGGGGCAGGGAGGAGCAGGCACATCGATGACCAATCTCCCGCGTGTGCCGCGCATTGTGCCGAATCCGTTCGACAATACCCTGCTGATTCAGGCCACACAGCAAGAGTATGAACAGATTGCCCGACTGTTGAATCGTCTCGACATCCCACCACGACAGGTGCTGATTGAAGCGCGTATTTACGAAGTCAGCCTGACCGGCGCCTTTTCGGCTGGTGTGCAGGCATTCCTTGCGCGTCGCGGATCCACCAGCGGATCGAGTCGTCAATTGCTGGCGCAATCGACCGGCGCGGGTCTGAACCTCACCGCGGGTCTGCTGGTTGGGCAATCGCGAGAGTTGCTTGGCTATCTCTCGTCACAAGAAGACGAGCGGCGGGTGAAGGTGATCAATGCGCCGCAGATCATTGCCACTGACAACATGGCAGCCAGCATCAACGTGGGCCAGCAGGTGCCGACCCTGGCTTCGCAGGCGGTCTCGAGCATCCAGCAGGCGGGCAATTCGTTGTTCACCAACACGATTTCCAACCGCAATGCGGGTGTGAATCTATCCATTACGCCCCGCGTGCTTCCCAGCGGAATTGTGACACTGGTGATTAACCAGGAAATCAGTTCACCACAGGCTCCTGCGGCAAATGCGGCCATTCAAAGCCCGTCCTTCTCCCAGCGGTCAGTTCAGACGCAGGTGACTGTGCAGGACGGCGACACGATTGCGATTGGCGGCATCATGACCGAGTCCGACACGTTCTCCACCGCGGGTGTGCCGGGTCTGAACAAGCTGCCGGTCGTTGGTAATCTCTTCGGTAGTCGCTCCAAATCGAAGGAGCGCACCGAGATTGTGATCTTCATGACACCTCGCGTGATCTATGACATCCCGGAGATCGTTGACGCAAGCGAGGAGATCCGTGGACGCTTCAAGCGGCTGAACAAAATTCTGAAAGATCAATAATTCGATCGTCGAAACTTGAAGCTGTGGGGGCGTGTTAGTCTACACTTCGATTCCATGCGCCTGCAGCTCAAGTTTCGACTACTTGTCGTCTTTGCTTTCGTACCATTTGCCGTCTCGCAGAGTGTGATCAATGTCGGCGATGGGGCTCCAACGTCAACGATCCGTGAGGAGTTCTTGACGGCTTACCAGCGCAGTGATTTCTTCGCTTCAGTGGCGCTGCCGCCGCTGAACGAGGTGTCGACGTTTGGGAGTGGTGGCTACCGGCAGGAGTTTCAGGATGTTTCTTTATCGGGTGTGCGCTATGCGTTGATCCGGCCGGCCAATCCCGATCTGAATCAGGGACTCGCAAATGCTGTGCGACAGGTGCGGCCCCCCATCTATTCGCTTTATACGCAGTCTGGCGTGGGCGTTTCAACTGCGGGTTTTCCGAATCGGGACACAACCCGCTTTGTGGTGCAGGGTAGCGACATCGTCACCAACGGTAACGGTGGCAGCTACCAGACTTTTGACCGCGGCTACGGCATTTTCGTCTGGTCGAGCCCCCCTCTGGCCAATGGCACCGCAACTACCTTCACCATTGTCGAACCGACCTATTCCCGCTGGAACGCTCTCGGATTTGATCAGGTTGGGGCGCCCGTTTCGGCGCAGGTAACCGCCACTTCCCGCTACTCCACAACGGCCAGCTACCAAACATTTGTCAACGGCGGCATCTACAACATCACCTCCGGGGCGTTGTCGGGCAAGCAGTTTTACTTGCGTCGCTCCGTGCAGGCGCTCTATGAATCCAGTCAGGGCCCTACAGGTTTTCTGGGCTTCCCGATTGCTGAAGAAAGCGTGCTGGCCGATGGCCGCCGCCGACAGAGCTTTGAGGGGGGCACGATGGAGTATGCGGTCAATGGAGCACCCATCCTCAAGAATGCCATCAGCAGCGTGGTAGTTGCCGCCGAGGAGCCCGTGCGCCTGAGCGCGGGGCAGAGCATTACTCTCAATGCAGTTCTGCAGACGATCGCCGGCGAAACGGTTACTGACCGAGATGTGTTCTGGTCGACATCCAATGGGCGGGTGGCTGCTGTGACGGGAAATGGAACGAGGGCCACGATTCGTGGCGTTGCGGGCGGGTTTGCCACCATAACCGCCACCAGTGAGGGCAAGGTGAGCAATCGGGTTACCGTACAGGTTGCGGCGCAGTGTTGCGCCATCGGTGAGGGCGCCCCATCTCTGTTGATCACGCAGAGCTTTCTGGATGCAGTACAGCGGAATCGTTTGTCACTGCGGACGCCTCTGGCGTCACCGGTCCGCAGGGTTGGGGCCGGATACGTGCAGCAGGCCGTTACTTCCCCAGCGGGCGAGGCCATCTGGATTGCCAAGAGTGATGCGAGTCCCGTGGCGTATATCGTGCAAGGAGCGCCACTGGCGGCGTTTGAGGGATTGGGTTCGTTTGGCGGCAGCCTCGGCTACCCCACAACGGATCTTTCTGCCGGAGGCACGCAGGTGTTTCAGGGGGGCGCCCTCGGCGGCTCACCCATTCGTGTGGTAGCTGGGGCCATCTTGTCTCGCTGGAGTGCGCTTGGGCTTGAGGCTGGGGCGATTGGCCCCCCGACAGGCGTGGCTACCAGTGCGATTACGTTTACGGGAAACCAAATCACCACGCAGCCTTTTCGTTCGGGTTTTCTGGTTCAGCACGATACGGGCTCGCTACGCGGTCGAGTCTTGCTGATTTCAGGTGTCATTGCCGCTCGCTATCAGCAGTTGGGGCAAGCCATCGGGGCTCCATTAACGGAAGAATTTCTCTCCGCAAGCGGGAATCGACAGGAATTTGAGGGCGCCTTTCTCGAGTACAACGTGGGTACGTCCGCGGTGCGGGTGATCGACAAGGCGAGACGTCCGACACTCACCGTGACTCCGTCGACTGTAATTCCAGGGGGGCGCTATCGTGTTGCCGTCGGAGGGTTTCCGCAGGGGGCGACCGTGCGTGTTACGCAGGCTTCCACAACCGCCCAGGATACCTTTACGGCCTCAACTTCTTCGGGCGCCCTGGTTTGGGATGGCGTGGCTCCGGCGGACGCCCGGTCAGGCGTAGTGCTCTTGCGCGCAACCTTGTCCACAAATGCAGATGTGTTTGCTGAAGGAAGCTACGCCATACGGACGCTCGCTGAACTTCGCCCTTCGCTCAGCAAGCTTGCGGGCGATACCCAGCTTGGGGCTCCGGCCACCGTGCTGACTGCGCCGTTGCGTGTCCAGCTTCGTGATTCCAGCGGTAATCCGATTGGTGGTGTCGCATTGCGATTTCAGGCTTCACCCGGCGCCACTGTGCTCAATGCCTCCGCCGCCACAGACGCCAATGGTATCGGGGAAGCATCTCTCAAGCTGCCCGCCGTGGCTGGCGTGTCGCTGATGACGGTCGAAGCTGGTGGGCAGATTGTGACCTTTAGCGCGCGCGCTGCAGAACAGCTGATCCCGGATTTCCCCAAAACTTCCCAGACAACAGTGGGGATTGGCAGAGACTCACTCGTAGCGGCCATGGCCGGGAGCATCCGGTTTTACCAACAGCGCGGAGTTGCCCCGGTCGACAAGGGATTGGCTGATACGGCGCTGCTGGCCAGCTATTTGCGCAATACCTGCGTGTCGGGTGTGGCTGGCGAGGTGATCTGCGATGGATTCTTTGATGCCATTGGCAATGCTGACCCATTGGCCAATCCAGTGCGCGCACTCGACTTCACGAGCGGTGCGCTAACACTTTCATTGCACGAGCCTGCGCTGCCGGCCATCCGCGATGCGTATGCCGCCAATGGGCCGGTGATCGTTGCGTTGGATCTCGACCTTAACAACGTACCTTCCGGAACGCACCACGTTGTTGTCACAGGCATCCTGGGCGATGGGGATCTGGCGATCTCTGATGTGAATCCCCAGTTTGGACTCACGAGGTTGAGCCAATATCTGACAGGCTTTACCGTTCAGGCCGGCACATGGAAGGCGAGGCTGGCGGCGGCCGTCCAGATCCATCCCGCAACCGGTGAGGGCCCGGCCTTCTATGCCCAGGCCAATCAGAGTTTTGCGATCGTGGGGCCCGCTGGGGGGTGCTCGCGGGTGGCGGCCTGGGCCGGTGTCTTCTTGCAGACTTGCGATGGTGCTACGGCGGGTTATCAATTGCGGGTTCAAGACTCCGCTTACCAGTTGAATTTCGTCGGGCTTGGCAGCGTGGCCAGCAGAGGGGTGGTCAGCGGCGCCGCCGCGACTGCTTACAGAATCAGCAAGGGTGAGTCAGGGGCCTGGACGATCGGGCCTGAACGGCTGAGTATTAGCACCAATGGGGTGGTGAACGCCGCCACATTCCGTGAGAGCATTGCACCCGGATCCATCATCAGCATCTTCGGCAATGGGTTGCCCTTGGGCGAACATGCGGCGAATCAGGTTGACCTTGATGGCACGGTGCTTCCCGTCTTCTTCTCTAACGGGTTTCAGCTGAACACGGCACTGCCCGTGACTGCAGGAATCGGCAAGCGTCGCCTGAATGTCCGATCGCTTTACGGACAGACGACTATCGAAGTCGATATGGTGGCCGCATCGCCCGGGATCTTCCTGTTAAATAATGCATCCGAGGCGGCGGCAATCAATCAGGATGGAACAGTCAATTCAAAAAGCAATCCTTTGGCGCGCGGACAGGTAATTGTAATTTTTGGTACAGGATGGGGAGGCGTGCGAGAGGGTGCTGGCGGCTTAAGAGTGGTGACAGGATCTGCGGAGGTAGTCTTGGACGGTCGAACCGTAGTGCCTCAGTTTACCGGATTGACGCCAGGATTTGTAGGTCTCTACCAAGTGAATGTGCAAGTTCCCGTCAACCAGCCCCCCGGACTTGCGATCCCGGTGGTAGTACGAATTGATGGAGCGGAATCGAATTTGGCGTACATTGCTCTTCGTTAATCTTGTGGTTGGCGTGGGCCAATTCGGGTGTGTCCGAATGGGACAGAATGTGTCGCAATGACGCAAAATGGGGCGGAGGAATTGGCTAACTCATGCGCAATCAGCGATTTGCTAAGAAAATAGCTTGACTGTCATGCGAAGCTTCTGATACTAGTGGTATGTCTGAAAAGTGACAGGCGGCTTTCATCACAGCGACGTGAATCCCGCGAGCACAGAATTTTGAGTACGCAAAACAAAGAAGTCGCTTCTGCTTAGAGTCGTAGTACAAAGCAGTGCAAAGGCTCAGGTTGAAAAAGAACTTCCATCAATTCACAATGTCAACACTTCACAAGGAGAAGGAAATGTCGCATTTCCGTAAAATGCTTCTTGCCTCTGCGGCTCTGGTAGCTTCCTTTGTTGGAAGCGCCGGCACCGCCAGTGCGCAATCAAATCCCTTCGTCTGCAGCACCACCTTTACGCCCCTGACTGTCCGTCTGGAAGGCTTGCGTGAGATTGTAGGCGATATCGTTATCCGCTGCGAAGGTGGCAACGGCGTTACTTTGAGCAACGCCCTCCCCACCGTCTATCTGCAGCCCAATGCCGTAACCCCGAACGTTCCCACGGTGACCTCGTCGCCGACGGCTACGACCTATGCCGCTGGCACGGGTACGACGGGCGATCTGCCGGGTTGCTGGCTGAACCTGGTTCTGCAGACTGGTGTCACCACGTCCGGCGCTTGCGCTGGCGTCGCAGGTGCTTCCTGGTCGACCGGCTCTGGCGCGTTCACCCCGTTGACGGTTCCTGCCATCAACATCTCGGTGACGATCCCGGGCACCCGCATCACCAACCGCGTGTTCAGCTCGACCACCGGCTTGACTGATGCTCTGCTGTTCATCGATGAGCCCCGCACTCCGTCTGCTGGTTCGACGACGGCCAACCAGAACCCCTGCACCGGCACCGCCGGCGTTTGCACGGGTCTGCAGTACTTCTACAACGCCTCCGGCGTTGCAGTTGGCGCTGGTTCGCCCGGTTCGAACTTCCGCGTGACGAGCCCGATCAACGTGTTCCAGGGTCAGCTCGGTCAGGGCGGCAACGTAATCGTCGATCCTTCGACGATCACCTTCGTTGGCGTGCCGATCGTGCAGCCTGGTGTTGGTAACGGCACCCGCACCTATCGCATCAAGAACATCCGTGTTCAGGTTGCGAATCAGTTCACCAGCGGTCAGTTCTCGGCTCAGATTGCTGTGCAGAACCCGCCTGCCAACCTCGTCCTGAACAACGCCACTGGTGTTGTCGGTGTCGTGCAGCAGGGTCTGGTGTTCAGCGCGGTCAGCGGCGGCCCCTACGCTCAGTGCTTGGGCTTCAATGCTCCGGGCGGTGCGTATGCTGCAGAATCGACCAGCAGCACCCGTAACAACCTGATCTCGAGCGGCTTCGTTCGCTTCACGGAAGGCTACGGTGTTTCGTTCAAGCGTCGCGGCTTCGGCAGCAACCTTGATGTGTTCGAGAGCGTGTTTAACCCTGGTTACCTGAGTGGCTTCGGTCAGTCGGACCCGACCGTTAACTACAACAACGAATCGGGCTTCTACAACACGGCTTTCCCGACCACGAACAGCCTGAACCTCGCCGGTATTGCTTCGAACGGTACGCGTCTGCGTGTCCGCTTCAGCAACATCCCGACGCTGGTTCGCCTGTACGTCTCGGCCCAGCCGGTTACGACCACTGGTAGCTGCAGCTCGTCCTCGGGCGGTATCCAGACCACCACGTCAACCACGTCGCGCTTGATCTGCCCCGGCAGCTCGACCGGCACGCTTGCGCGTAACGCTGCTTTCGCTCTCACCAACACTGCTTCTTCGGATGGCGCGGTGGAAGGCTTCACGGCCAACACCAACTACGTTTTCGGCCTGACTGGCTCGAACGGCGCCGTTCAGGGCAGTGGTGCTGATGGCTGGGGTGGCGGTGGCGCCGCCTACGGTAGCCTCGAAAAGAGCCAGGTGCTCTTCGTGCGCGTTCCGGTGGCCTCTGACGGCACGGGCGTCTTCTTCTGGGAAGTCCTCCGCGCTGAAGACAACGTGATCGACCGCTTCGACTTCCTGGTTGCCGCCAGCTTCCCGCCGACCACGAGCATCGTGACCGACGCCAACGCGTCTGTGACGGCTCGCGTGTCTGGTAGCTACGCTCCTGTGGCCGCCACGGGTGGTAACGGCTATCCGTCGATCCCGAGCTTCGCGATCCCGAACCCCGCTGAATCCGATATCTTCGTGATCGGCAACTGCGCCACGAACCTGCTGTATCCGTTCGTCAGCAGCGTCACCGGCTTCAACACCGGTATCGCTGTTGCCAACACCAGCAGCGATCCGTTCGGCACGGTTAACGAAACGGGTATCTGCCGCGTGTACTACTACGGTACGCTCGCCAGCGGTGGTGCGAACCCGAATGCTGCCACCTTCACCAAGTCGGTTCCGTCCGGTCAGGTTGCCACGTTCAACCTGCTCTTCGG
>CAZBTA010000130.1:9492-14141 GCA_964494515.1 uncultured Bryobacter sp. | reverse complement strand
ACGCCCGCCTCGCCGCCGCCCTCACCAGCGCCACCGGCAAAGAAGTCAAACCCGACAACCTCCCCTTCCCCACTCTCACCTTCGCCGAAGACGAAAAATCCTTCGAAGTCGTCATCGACGAAAAGCGCTACCGCATCCAGCTCGACACCTACAAGGTCGAGCTCCGCCCGGCCCTGCCCCGCGACAATCGCTATCCCATCTCGCTGCCCGCGCCCACCGTTCCCGCCCTCACCACTCCACTCAAATCACCCGACGGCAAGACCGAAGCCTTCATCCGCAACTTCAATCTCTGGATCCGCCCCACCGGCTCGCCCAACGCCACCCCGCTGAGCTTCGATGGCTCCGAAGACAACGCCTATCGCCTCTCAGCGACCGCCTGGTCGCCCGATTCCCAGCATCTCGCCGTCTACCGCGTCCGCCTCGGCCTCCACCGCAAGATCGCCTACATCGAATCCTCCCCCGCCGATCAGGTCCAGCCCAAACACACGCTCGTCGAGTACGCCAAGCCCGGCGACACCATCGACATCCCCCGCCCCGTCCTCTTCGATCTGACAACAAAGAAGCAGCTCAACATCGACCCCACCCTCTTCGACAACCCCTACAGCATGAGCCGCATCGAGTGGCGCAAGGATTCGCGCGCCTTCCATTTCGAATACAACCAGCGCGGCCATCAGGCCTACCGCGTCATCGAGGTCGACTCCCGCACTGGCACACCCCGCGCCCTCATCAACGAACAATCAAACACCTTCGTTTGCTACTACTCCAAGCGCTTCCTCCACCACGTCGACGATGGCCGCGAGCTCATCTGGATGAGCGAGCGCGATGGCTGGAATCATCTCTACCTCTACGACGGTGCAACCGCCAAGGTCAAAACCCAGATCACCCGCGGCGAGTGGGTCGTCCGCTCGGTCGCCAAGGTCGACGACAAAGCCCGCCAGATCTACTTCTCCGCCAGCGGCATGCACGCGGGCAAAGATCCCTACTACCTTCACTGGTTCCGCATCAATTTCGACGGCACTGGCCTCACCCCTCTTACCAGCGACCCCACGCGCACCCACGCGCTCACCTTCTCTGACGACATGCAGACCTTCATCGACACCGCCTCCCGCTTCGACCAGCCACCCACCGTCGAGCTCCGTCGCACCAGCGACCTCTCGCTCATCGCCACGCTTGAGAATCCCACCCTGCCCCCCAACTGGCTCGTCCCCACCGAGTTCGTCGCCAAGGCTCGCGACTCTAAGACCGACATCTGGGGCCTCATCTACCGCCCCTCCAATTTCGACCCGCAAAAGAAGTACCCCGTCATCGAATACATCTACGCTGGTCCCCACGACAGCTTCGTCCCTAAAACGTTCACTCCCGTCCACGCCATGCAATCGGTGGCCGAGCTCGGCTTCATCGTCGTGCAGATGGACGGCATGGGCACCTCCAACCGCTCCAAGGCCTTCCACGACGTCGCCTGGAAGAACATCGCCGATGCCGGCTTCCCCGATCGCATCCTCTGGCACAAGGCCGCCGCCGCGCGCTTCCCCTGGTACGACATCTCTCGCGTCGGCATCTATGGCCATTCCGCCGGCGGGCAGAATTCACTCGGCGCCCTGCTCTTCCATGGCGACTTCTACAAAGCCGCCGCATCCTCGGCCGGCTGCCATGACAACCGCATGGACAAAATCTCCTGGAACGAGCAATGGATGGGCTGGCCCGTCGGCCCCGAGTACGTCGCCTCCTCCAACGTCGAACACGCCGCCCGCCTCAAAGGCAAGCTCCTGCTCGCGGTCGGTGAGATGGACACCAACGTCGACCCCGCCAGCACCATGCAGGTCGTCAACGCCCTCATCAAGGCCGGCAAGACCTTCGACTTCCTCTTCCTCCCCGGCCGCAACCATGGCAACTGGGGCGAGTATTGGGACCGCAAGCGCGCCGACTTCTTCGTCCGCGAACTCCTCGGCGTCAACCCGCCCCAGTGGAACTCAATCTAGGCCTTCCACTTGTAGTAGAAGAACGTCAGCGGCGTCTTGCCCGTATTGCGAATATCGTGCTTCTTGTTCGCCGCGGAATACATCATGCTGCCCGGGCCCACGGCCTTGTCCTTGCCGTTCAGCCCGATGATGCCCGTGCCCTCGGTCACCACCATGATTTCTTCTTCCTCATGCGCGTGCGGCGGATGCGGCGTCGCCCCGGGGTTCAGCGTCACACTGCCGGCCACCATCAGCTTCAGCTGATCCGTCGGCCCTTCAAAGTACTGCCGGTGGATGCCAAACGTCTCCTTGATCTCTTTGGTCTCCTTCACCGTGTAGGTAAAGTCCGGCAGCTTCTTCTTCGCGCCACCCTGGGCCATCATGCCCATCGGCGCCAGCAGCCCCGGCAGAAACTTGCGTCGCGTCGCTTTGCTCATCACTTTCTCCTTGCCAAACAAATGTAGCCCAACGTGTAGTTCTTTTGCCCGTCCAGCCCGTCACACCACCCCACCACCAGCGCCACCGGCGCCACCACCAACGCCACCAGCGGCATCAGCCACCCGGGCAGAAACTGCAATCCATTCATCAACCGCCGCGACAGCAGCCGAAAGTACCCGCCCCCCGGCTCGATCTTCTCGAGGCTCCACCCCGTGCTCTCGCACAACTGCTTCACCCCATACCGCGTAAACCGCCAATAATCATGCGGCTGCTGATGCTCTTCCCACTCATGCGGCACCACCAGATACAACACCGCCCCCGGCCTTGCCACTCGCGCCATCTCCGCCATCGCCGTCCGCGGGTCCACCACGTGCTCGAGCGTCACCACGCTCACAAACGCATCAAACGCTCTTTCGCCAAACGGCAGCCGCAACAGATCCGCCACACAATCGAGCCCCTGATAATTCCACCCCGCATCGCCAATCCCCAGGTCCACCCCCACATACCGCTGCCCCGCAAAATACTCGCGATACTG
This sequence comes from uncultured Bryobacter sp., assembly GCA_964494515.1. Classification (GTDB taxonomy): domain Bacteria; phylum Acidobacteriota; class Terriglobia; order Bryobacterales; family Bryobacteraceae; genus Bryobacter. Next base: position 11,210 of record CAZBTA010000130.1, on the reverse strand, counting down.
CCCTTCCCCCGCTCCCGCATCCAGCACACAAGCCCCCGGCTGCAACCCCGCCGCAAACTCCCGCACACCCTCCACGATCAACGTCTCAAAGTAGAACACCTCGCGCCGCAACCACCCCGGCACCATCCGCCGCAACCCCGCGTAGCTCATCGCTTCTTCCGTGCTTCCACCATCACCGTGCTGCCCGCCTGGCACAGTGCTTCCACCACGCTATAGGGCAGCGCCACCACCATCAGCGCCAGATGCACCAGGTTCTTTAAGAACCGCTGCCCCGGCGTCTCCACAATGCCGCGGATCCGGCGCGCCATCGGGTCGAGCCCCGGCGCAATGCTGATCGAGAACCCCGCCGGATTATCCCGCAGCGAGAAGTGCTTCACCCGCACCACCTCAAAGCCACACTGATCGAGCAACACCTTCAGATCACTCAGCCGGAAGTTATACAAGTGCCGCGGCACATCAATGCCGTTCCAGTTCTCGCCAAACATCAGAAACTGCCAGCTCGCCGCATTCGGCACCTGCACCACCAGCCGCCCATCATCCTTCAGCAGCTTGTGCGCCGCCTCCAGATACTCATTCGGCTTGTACAAATGCTCGAGCACGTGGAACATGCTCAGCAACCCCACCGACTTCTCCTTGAGCGGCGCCTGCGTCAGCGTCCCGCAGAACGCCGGCACACCATTCTGCCCCCACGCGATCGCTGCCGCATCGAGCGAGAAATCCGAGCCCAACACCTTATGGCCCCGCTCCCGCAGCAGCAGCAGCAGCAGCCCTCCCCCACAACCCACATCCATCACCAGCCCCCCGCCAGCCCCGCGGATCGCCCCCTCCAGAAACCGGATGTGATCGAGCGACACCAGCCGCCGGTAGAATTCCTCAATCGCCGTAATCCGCCCACCCTCATCGTTGTGCCAGTAGTTCGACGGGTAGTAAGTCGCCAGTTCTTCCGGCTTCGGCTTCGGGAACAAACGGATCAGCTTGCACCGCTGACACTCCACCACCAGAAAGCTCTTCTTGGTCGTGTGATACAGACGATCCGTCGCATGGAACAGCGTCACCATCTCGCGCGACCCGCAGGCCCCGCAAGCATTCTCCGCGTCCATCATCGTTTCCAGTTGCGTCGCTTCGTTTGTGATCGTCGTAATCCTCTAGGCCAGATTGCGGCTCAGCTCGCCAAGTGTCAGCCGGTGCCGCCACAGCAGTCGCACCACTTGCCAGTCACTCAGCACTCGCTTGCGCCGCCACAGGCGCCGCTTCTCGAGCACCGGGCCAATCTCCCGCAATGCTTCAAGGTCTGCTTTGAGCAGCACCAGGCCAAGTTCTATCTTCGCGCGAATCCCCTTCACCTGTCCCGCTTCGCCCTGCCCTGCAAGGCCGGCCAGCACCCCCGCCACCAGCCGCAGCAGAAAAAACACCGGGTTCAGTACCAGCAACCACCACGGAAAATGCAGCACCGCCAGCCACACCCGGTTCCGCTCGATCAGTCGGATCCGTCCCGCGCTGTACTTGCCCATCGTCGCCCCACGCTCGTGGTACACCACGGCCTCCGGCGCATACCGCGCGCCCCACCCCATCAGCCGCCCGCGCAGCCCCAGCTCCGCATCATCCGCGTATGCAAAAAAGCTCTCGTCAAATCCCCCCGTCTGCTCAAGCATCTCCCGCCGGTACAGCGCCGCACACCCATCCGGCCAAAGAATCTCCCTTTCCGTGTCATATTGACC
>CAZBTA010000130.1:0-9482 GCA_964494515.1 uncultured Bryobacter sp. | reverse complement strand
CCTTCCCGCGGTTCTGCCCGTCCCAATAGATCCCATGCCCCACCTTATCGATCACACCCTCGCGCCCGGCCACCAGGATCTTCGCCGCCACCATCCCCACTCGCGCATCCTGTTCCATCTCGCGCAGCATCGCCTCGAGCCATCCCGGCGCCGCCACCGCATCGTTATTCAGCAGTGCGATCGCCTCCCCGCGCGCCATCGCCATGCCCAGATTATTCCCCCCGCAAAACCCCAGATTCCGCTCGCTGCGCACCACGCGCACCCCCGGAAACTCCCTCTCCACCATCTCCGCGCTGCCGTCGCTCGACCCGTTGTCCACCACAATCACTTCCACCCCTTCGTGCCCGCTCACCACCAGTGATTCCAGACACTTCCGTAAGAGGTTCAAACGATTAAAGTTAACAACTATTACACTTGCCCGCAGTGGTCTTCCTTTCCCGCCAAACTCATGTATTATAGCCAGTAAGGACAACTCCACACATCCTATGGCCAGCCTGGGAGCAAAGTTGCGACTGGAGCGCGAACGGCAGAAGATCTCTCTCGCGAAGATCGCCGACGATACGCGCATCAGTTTTCGTTACCTCGAAGCAATCGAGGCCGACGACCAGTCCTCGCTTCCCGGCGAGTTCTTCTACCGTGCCTTCGTGCGGCAGTATTCGAAATACCTCGGTTGGAATCCCGACGAAGTCGAAAAACAGATCAACCTCGTCAGCTCCATTCCCACTACCGAACCCGGCATCACCACCGTCGCGCCCACCGCGCCCGATCCCCAGATCAACGCCCTCCGCGAAACGCTCAAAGATCTCCCCATGCGTCCGCCTCAGGACGACGGCACCCCGCGCACCTGGCTCGTTTTTGCCGCACTCGTCATCCTCGCCTGTTCTGGCTACTTCGCCTGGCGCAACTTCACGCCCCAGACCAGCACCACCCCCACCACGGCTTCGGTAGCCGCGCCGCCCCCGGTGGTCGCCGCCACGCCTGAACCAGTCAAGACCCCAGAACCCGTCAAGACAGAAGAGCCCCCCAAGACGGAAGAACCCGTCAAGCAGGACCCCGCTCCCGTCACCACCGCGGCCGTCGCCGCCACCACGCTTCCTCCCGCCCCCACCGGCGGCAAGTTCTCTCTCACCATCCGCGCTCGCGAGATGACCTGGATCCGCTTCACCGCCGACGGCAATCGCGTCCATGGCGGCCCCCTCGAGGCCGGCCAGGAGCGCACCGTCAACGCCTCCCAGGTCGAACTCCTCGTCGGCAATTGCGGCACGCTCGATGTCATTTACAACGGCAAGCCCATCACCTACGGCACGCGCGGCGAAGTCAAAACCCTCCTCATGAATTCCGAAGGCTGGAAGTTCAAGCCCAAGCCCGTCCCGGCCTCCGATAGCGCTGCTCCTGCCACCACTCCCGGCTCCACCTCGGGCGCCGCGGGTCAAGGTCTGAACTAACTTGCTCCGCCTGCTGTACCGCGCGCCCTTCGCGCTGCTTCTCCTGCTCAGCCTCCTGCGCCCCACCGCCAGTGGCTGGCTCGCCGCCAATTCTCACGCCTGCTCCATGCAGTGCTGCCAGCGCTCGCGAGCCCACGCCTGCTGCAAGCGCACCGCCCCGGGCAAGTCCACCATCTCCGCGCCCTCCCAGTGCCGTGGTTGCTGCCACGCCACTCCGGCCACCGCGCTCACCCCTTTCATCGCTGCCAGCGCCGTCCCCTCCGGCTGGCCTCTGCCGCTCACCGCCACCTTCACGGCCATCGCGGCTCACCACCCTTCTCTCGCTCCCCTGCCCCACAGCAGCTTCTCCCGCCCTCCACCCCACTCCGCATAAATCCACATCCATTCGCCCACCGCGCTCGTTCCATTGAGTGCAGTGGCCAAGCTTACCTGTTTTTATCTGGAGTTTTGTATGTCTCGATTTCTCTCGAGCCCCCTTCTGCTCACGGGGCTCCTCTTTGCTGTTCCTCTCCACGCCCAGCTAGCCACGGCTTCGCTCTCGGGCACGATTGAAGATTCCCAACAGGCGCTCATCCGCGGCGCCAAAGTCACCATCACCGATCCCTCCCGCGGCACCTCGCGCGAAGCTACCTCCAATGCCGAAGGCCTCTTCAGCTTCCGCCAGTTGCCCCCCAGCACCTATCTGCTCACGGTCACCAATCCCGGCTTCACCACCACCCGCGTCGAGAACATCATCCTCAATGCCGGCGATCAGCGCTCCCTCCGCATCACGCTCAAGCTCGCCCAGCGTGACGAATCCGTCACCATCACCGGCGATCTCCCCCTCGTCTCCGAATCGCCCGCCGTCTCCACCGCCGTCGATCAGAAGTTCATCGAGAACCAGCCGCTCAACGGCCGCACGTTCCAGTCTCTGATCGCGCTGTCTCCCGGCGTCCAGCTCACCTCCTCGTCCATCGTCGATCAGGGCCAGTTCTCGGTCAACGGCCAGCGCACCGCCACCAACTACTTCACCGTTGATGGTGTCAGCGCCAACTTCGGCACGCCCTTCGCCACCACGCCTTACGAGGCCGGCGGCGCTGTTCCCGCCGTCTCCGCGCAGGGCAGCACGGGCGCTCTGGCCTCCGTCGATGCCGTCCAGGAGTTCACCATTCAGACCTCCACCTACGCGCCAGAATACGGCCGCCAGCCCGGTGCCCAGGTCGCCATCGTCACCCGCTCCGGCACCAACTCCTTCCACGGCAACCTCTTCAACTACCTTCGCAACGACAAGCTCGACGCCAACAGTTGGTTCGGCAACTTCAACGGCCTCAAGCGCCCCGCCCTGCGGCAGAACGACTTCGGCTTCACCGTCGGCGGCCCCATCCTCAAGAACCGCACGTTCTTCTTCGCCAGTTACGAAGGCCTGCGCCTCATCCAGCCCGTCATCTCCGTCCCCTCTCGCGTGCCCTCCCTCGCCGCCCGGCAGAACGCCACCGGCATGGTCAAGGCCCTGCTTGAGGCCTACCCCCTTCCGGTAGCCGCGCCCCTTGCTGACGCGCCCCTCGAGACGCCCTACATCACCAGCTATTCCAACCCCTCCAATCTCGATGCCACCAGCTTCCGCATCGACCATTCGCTCACTCGCGCCGTCACCCTGTTCGGCCGCTACAACTACGCTCCTTCCGAGACGCGCGAGCGCGGCCGCTTCGCAACTCCGAGCTTCATCGCCACGCTCCCCGCTCGTGCCGAGACGCTTACCTTCGGCTCCACCCAACTCCTCTCCCCGCGCTGGAACAACGACACCCGTTTCAACTGGTCCAAATCCCGCGCCGCGCAGATCTACATACAGGACACCTTCGGCGGCGCCAAGCTCCTCGATCGCAACCTGCTCTTCCCCGACTTCGCTCGCCCCGACACCTCGCTCTACTACCTCACCATCGGTGGCAACGACGAGAACACCATCAGCCCCGGCACCTTCAGCGACAACACCCAAACCCAGTGGAACCTCATCAACACCACCAGTTGGACCGCCGGCTCTCACTCCATCAAGTTCGGCATCGACTATCGCCGCATGGCGCCCTCCGTTGGCGGTCGTCTCTACTCCAAGGTCTTGACGGTCCCCAACATCACCCAGCTCGCCACCGGCATCGTCCCCACCGCTGAGGTCCGCCAGGTGAACAACTTCCTCGAGCCGCGCTACAACAACTTCTCCGCCTTCGCCCAGGACGCCTGGCGCATCACCCCGCGCTTCACGCTCACCTATGGCTTGCGCTGGGAGGTCAACCCCGCCCCCGGCGAAGCCAACGGCAACGTCCCCGTCACCGTGCGCGGCCTCACCAATCCCCCCACGGCCACTCTCGCCCCCCAGGGCGCCAAACTCTACGACACCACCTGGGGCAACTTCGCCCCGCGCCTCGGCATCGCCTGGCAGCCCTTCACCTCGCGTGGCACGGTCATCCGCGGCGGCTTCGGCATGTTCTATGACCTCGGCTATTCCTTCGCCGGCACCGCGCTGAGCCCGGGCAACTACCCCTACTCGCGCAGCCGCATCTACTCGAACATCCCCATCACCGACAGCGCTCTGTTCGGCGAGGCGGGCCCGCTCAACACCAACCCGCCCTACCCGCGTCTGTTCGCCTACGCCGAGGGCTACCGCCTGCCTTACACGCTGCAATACAGCTTCGCTGTCGAGCAACCCTTCGGCTCGGTCAACTCCCTCGAGCTCTCCTACGTCGGCTCGGCCTCGCGCCGCCTCGCCCGCGTCGAGAGCCTCCGCACCCAGGTCCTCCAGAACCCTCTCTTCACCCGCATCGACTACGTCAACAACGAAGGCTACAGCGATTACAATTCGCTCCAGGCCCAGTTCAAGCGTCGCTTCTCCCGCGGCTTCCAGTCGCTGCTCGCCTACACCTGGTCGAAGTCTCTCGACACCGCGAGCGACGAATCGATCACCAATCTCCAGGCCCCCTCCGCCCGCACCGGCATCGCCAATGATCGTGGCCCTTCGTCCTTCGACATCCGCCACACGTTCACCGGCACGGCTAGCTACGCGCTGCCCTACGGCTTTGCGGTCGATTCCATTGTCCGCTTCCGCACGGCCACGCCCGTCGGCATTGTCACCGGTCGCGATCCTCTCGGCCTTGGCCTCACCAACGTCGCCCGTCCCGATCTCGTCCCCGGCCAGCCGCTCTATCTCTACGGCGATGGCCTGCCCGGTGGCAAGCGCTTCAACCCCGCCGCCTTCGACAGCGCCACCCCGCTCGCTCAAGGTCGTCAGGGCACGCTCGGCCGCAACGTCATGCGTGGCTTCGGCCTCTCGCAGGTCGACTTCTCGCTGCGGCGCAACTTCCGCCTCACCGAGCGCCTCAACCTCAACTTCCGCGCTGATGCGTTCAACATCTTCAACACGCCAAACTTTGCCAACCCCACCGGCACGCTTACCAGCGGCAACTTTGGTCGTTCCACCCAGATGCTGAACACTGCTCTCGGCGGCCTCAATTCCCAGTTCCAGGTCGGTGGTCCCCGCTCCATCCAGCTGGCGCTCAAGCTCGCCTTCTAAACAACAAAGGCGGCTCCCACTCTCGTGTGGAGCCGCCTTATCTTCCCACCAGCGCATCGCGCGATTGCTTGCGCCGCGATCGCTCGAGGATCAACAGTTCCCGCCGCCTTCTCCGCTTCACGCTCACATCAATCCGCTTCCAGAAGTGCCGGCCATAATCAATCGCCGACACCATCGTGAACACCACCGACAGCCACATCGTCCAGTACGCCGGCGTGCGGAACAGCTCATGCCGCATCCCCGCCATCGTCAGTCCCACCGCCACCACCTGCAATACCATCTTCGATTTGCCCAGATCACTCGCCGGGATCACATAGCCTTCACTCGCCGCAATGCTGCGCAGTCCGCTGATCGCAAAGTCGCGGCCAATAATCAGGATCACCATCCACGCCGGCACCGCTCTCACTTCCACCAGCGCAATCAGCGAAGCCGAGATCAACAGCTTGTCCGCGATCGGATCAAGCAGCGTGCCCAGCGTCGTAATCTGCGACCACTTCCGCGCCAGATACCCATCCAGCAGATCCGTCAGCGCCGCCACGATAAAGATCACCAGCCCCAGCGTCTCGTTGCCAAACTCGATGCCCTGCAGCTCATACACACGCCGTTCCTGCACCAGTGCGGCAACCACCAGCGGCACAAAAAAAATCCGGATTAGTGTCAGGAAATTCGGCAGATTCACGCGTCGAACTGCCCTAAGGATACCAACTCAAACTGTGGCAACTGCCGCCGCACGCTCTCCGGCGCATCCACTTCCATCACATACTCTTCATCGTCTTCCGTCTTCGAGATCACCCGCGTCCGCTCATGCAGCAAATGCAGCGTCGCCCCGTCGCTCATCGCCACGCGCACTCTCACCCGTTCCACCGGGTCCAGCTGCAGCGCCTCATCAATCGCATCAAGCAGCCGGTCCATCCCCTTGCCCGTCAGCCCGCTCACCGGGATCACGCGCGCCTCCGCGCTCGCGTCCTTCAGGATGCGCCGCGCCTGCGCCACCTGCTCGAGCGGATCCTCAATGCAGTCCACCTTGTTCATCACCAGGATCTGCCGCGTCCCATCCGCGCCAATCTCCTTAAGCACCTGCTGCACATGCTCCACATAGCTGCCCGCGTGCGGGCTTGAGGCATCCACCACATGCAGCAACAGCGCCGCCTCGGTCACCTCTTCGAGCGTCGCGCGAAACGATTCCACCACCGTCGTCGGCAGCTTGCGGATAAATCCCACCGTGTCGCTCAGCAACACCTTGCGCCGCGATGGCAGCATCACATGCCGTACCGTCGGGTCCAGCGTCGCAAACATCTTCGCGTCGGCCAGTACATCAGCCCGCGTCAGCCGGTTGAACAACGTGCTCTTGCCCGCGTTCGTATACCCCACCAGCGCCACCGTCGCCAGCGGCACACTTTGTCGTTGCTTGCGCTGAATCCCCCGCCCACTGCGCACCTTGCTGAGATCCTGCTTGATCGACTTGATCCGCCGCGCGATCTTGCGCCGGTCCGATTCAAGCTGCGTTTCCCCCGGGCCTCTCGTCCCAATGCCCCCGCCCAGTCGCGACATCATCACACCACGCCCCGCCAGGCGCGGCATCAGGTAATTCAACTGCGCCAGCTCCACCTGCAGTTGCCCTTCTCGGGTTCGCGCTCGCGCGGCAAACAGGTCGAGAATCAACTGCGTCCGGTCCAGCACTTTCACGCCCACGGCGCGCTCCAGATTGCGCTGTTGTGTCGGCGTCAGCTCACAGTCAAAGATCACGGTGTCCGCGTTCGCCGCGCTCACCGTCGACTTCAACTCCTCCAGCTTCCCCTCGCCAATCAGCGTCGACTGGTCAGCATGATCGCGCGTCTGCACCACCGTCGCGGCCACTTCAGCGCCCGCGCTCTCGGCGAGCACACGCAGTTCTTCTAACGATTCTTCAAGCGTCAACTCCGCCGTAGGGCTGACCGGCTCCTTTTGCCGGCGGAGTTGCACGCCTGTGAGTACCGCGATTTCTGACAATTAATTACCGTTGGGGTCCACTGGGATTGGCGCGGGATTGCTTGGTCCCGAACCATGCGAACTCGAATGGCCCTGCTTGGAGACCACCACCGTGGAGATCGCATGCTTGAAAATCAACTGCTCTTGGTTATTCGCCTCAAGAACAACAGAATACTTATCGAAACTCTTGATTCGCCCTGACAGCTTCACCCCGCTCATCAGGTAAATCGTTAAGTAAGTCTTGTCTTTGCGGGCGTTGTTGAGGAAAGCCTCTTGTATGTTTTGCTGTTGTGCCAGCTTTTCCATCTGGTCGCCTCTTGGTTTGATTTGATGAAGTCAAAACGGGCACAAAACATCCCCGCCTTCCCTTCACTGCCGATGTCTCAAATTGTACAACACCCCCTCTGAGCGCCTTTTTCTCGGAACATTCCCCTCAGGCATAGCGTACCTAGGTATAGTTCAGATATGCCTGACCAGACTTGGGGTGTCCCTCCCGGCACCCTCATCATGCTCATCCTCCGCGTCCTCCAGCATGGCCCCCTCCACGGCTACGCCATCGCCCAGCGCATCCATACGCTCTCGAGCGAAACCCTCTCCACCGAAGAGGGCTCCCTCTACCCCGCCCTCCAGAAGATCCTCCTCAAGGGTTGGGCCACTGGCGAGTGGGGCTTGTCTGAAACCAGTCGCAAGGTCCGCTTCTACAAGCTCACCCCTGCCGGCCGCAAGCACCTCGCCGCCGAAATGGAAGCCTACGATCGCGTCACCGCCGCCATCCAGTCCATCCTCCATCCCGCAAAGGCCGATTAAACATGTTCACCCTCTTCCGCCGCATCCACTACCTGCTCCACCGCCGCCGCATCCAGGCCGAGCTCGAAGAAGAAATGGCCGCCCACCGCGCCATGATGCACGACGCCTCCAGCTTCGGCTCCACGCTGCGTCTGCGCGAAGAGTCCAACGACGCCTGGGGCGCCGCCTGGCTCGAGCGCCTCGAACAGGACATCCGCTATAGCCTCCGCACGCTCCGCCGCTCCCCTACCTTCGCCCTCACCGGCATCGCCGTGCTCGCCATCGGCATCGGCCTCAACGTCACCGCCTTCGGCATCCTCAACACCGCCCTCCTCCGCCCCATCCCCGGCATTGAGGATCCCCATACCTGGATGCGCCTCACCCGCTCCTCCCCCACCTCCTCGTCCACCAATCTCTCCTGGCCCTCCTACGCCTTCTATCGCGACAATCTGCGCGCCTTCACCGCCCTCGCCGCCAAGAGCCGCGCCGATCTCGCCTACACCGACACCGAGCGCTGGCGCGCCACTCTCGTCACTGACAATTTCCTCCCCGCCCTCGGCATTGGCGCCTCCCGTGGCCGCCTCGCCCGCCTCGCCCCCGGCGACGTCATCCTGTCTCACGCCTTCTTCACCAGCCGCTTCGCGGGCGACCCTTCCATCCTCGGCAAGACCATCACCCTCAATCGCCAACCCGCTCGCATCATCGGCATCACCGCCGCCGACTTCTCTGGCCTCGACCCCGAAGGCACCGACATCTGGGCCTTCCTCATCGACCATCCCCACTTTTTCCCCGGCAGTCAGTTGCTCACCTCGCCCGCGCTCCAGCCCCTCCACGTCTATGGCCGACTCGCCCCCGGCTTCACGCCCACCACCGCCGAACAATCCACCCGCCCCATCGTCGACGCCCGTCGCCAGGCCTCGCCCACCGAGATCTGGCCCTCCGAGATCCTCCACGTCGCCCCCGGCGCCCACCTCATCGGCCGCCACGAGCGCATGTTCGCCCCCCTCGCCATCGCCTTCTCGCTGCTCATGCTCGTGCTGCTCACCGCCTGCGCCAACCTCGGCAATCTCCTCCTCGCCCGCGGCGTCGCCCGTCAGCGCGAGCTCCACATCCGCGCCGCCATCGGCGCCACGCGCTCCCGCCTCATCACCCAGCTCATGACCGAGAGCCTCACCCTTGCCACCCTCGGCGCCCTCGCCGGCCTTGCCCTTTCCATGTTCGCCACCGAGCTCATCGTGCGTCTACTCGCCTGGCCCTCCTGGCTCAGCGCCGCCCCCGATGCCAAAGTCATCGCTTTCGCCTTTGCCGCCGGCCTCGTCTCGAGCCTTGCCTTCGGCCTCGCCCCCGCCCTCGCCACCCCCCGTCGTGATGGCAAACCCGCCGCCCGCCTCCGCCTCACGTTAATCGCTGCCCAGGCCGCCGCGCGACAGGAGCACGACGATGTTGGGCACCCGCGTCTTCACGTCCCGCAGCGACTGCACGAGCGCCACCGCTAGCTTCGCGGCGTCGTCGCCCGTCGCCATCGTCACAATCGCCGTGTTGTCCAGGTAGTCCGGCAGCGGCTCCGGCAGCGCAGGCACCACGGCAGCGGGCTTCATCGTCGGCTTGAAGCCCACCTTGCCGTCGCTGCCCACCAGCGTGTGCGTGGACGCGTACTTGAAGGACAGCATGTTCACAGCGTGCGCGGCCTCCTTGGCCTGGTGGGCCTCGCTGCCGCCGTGCACGTGACGGGTCCAGATAAAGCC
>CAZBTA010000129.1:0-14320 GCA_964494515.1 uncultured Bryobacter sp. | reverse complement strand
CTACCAACGACGGAAAATCCAGGGCGTAATCGACTACTACACCAAGCACAGCAACTGGGAAATCTACCGCAACGAGTTGCTGCAGCCCTTCATTTTACCGGAGGAACTGGCCGGTTGGAAAGGCGACGGGGTGGTGGGCGAAATCTACAGTAAAATTGACGCTGAGCTGCTTTGCTCGCTGGGGATTCCTTTGGTAAATACGACGAGCAGCGATGTGGCTCCCGATGTGCCCACCGTCACCACTGACAACCTCGCCATTGGTCAGATGGCAGCGATGCATCTGATCGAACGAAACCTGGACCGCTTCGCGTTCGTTGGCCCGATGGGCCTGGGGCATGTGCAAGGGCGGCTTGCCGGATTCCGGCAGCGCATCCGTAAGTCCGGCGGGGATTGTGAAGAAATCCTCTATGCACCGCCGGCCAAGCGAGGGCTGCACGTGTCCGAAGAGATCGTGCCTCCGGCATTCCTGAAGCAGGCTATCAAGAAGCTCAAACTTCCGGTGGGTATCATGGCCTCGAGCGACCGGGTTGGCTTTTCGGTGCTCGAAGCCTGCCGTGAGCTGGGACTCCGCTCGCCCGAGGATGTCGCCCTGATCGGCGTGGATAATGACAGCATCTATTGCGAACTCGCCTACGCGACGATGACCAGCATCCGACCCAATGCGCGGCGTTTGGGCTTCGAGGCCGCGGCGATGCTGGATCGTCTCATGGCCGGGGAGAAACCCGAGACCACGCGGCTGCTCATCCCGCCGTATGGCGTCGTGCTGCGCAATTCCACCGATACCACGCGGTCGAAGTATCCCGAGGTCGCGTCGGCTTTGCGCTTTATCCGGAATCATGCGCATGAGTTTATTGATGTGACCAACGTGCTCGATGTCGTCCCGGTTTCCCGGCGCTGGCTGGAAATGAAATTTCGCGAGGAGGTTGGGTGCGGCATCTATCAGGAGATCCGCCGCGTGCACGTCGAGCTTGCGAAATCCCTGCTGCTGACGAGCGACCTGCCGGTGACGCAGATCTACCGCCTCAGCGGTTTCAACAATGTCGAGCGGTTCGACGTCGCCTTCCGCCAGCTCGTGGGCATGGGCGCAACGGAGTTCCGTCACAAGGCTCGCAAGGGCGACCAGCGTCCCCGTGAAGGCACTAAAATACTGCGCAAAAGAGGGTGACTATATGCGCATAACGAAGATTGCCTGAAAAAAGGGGGCGGCGGATAACGGCATAACCTGCGGCACACTTCGTGAGCCCGTCGCAGAGTTCAGCCCACCCCCATGCTGTCACCCTACGATTACGTCGTCATTGCTTTCTATTTCGCATTCACCCTCTCCCTCGGGTTTGTGTTTCGGAAGCAGAACACGGGCGGGACCGAGTATTTTGCCGGAGGCCGCCGAATGAATTGGTGGGTGCTGGGGGCCAGCTCGTTTGTTTCCAATTTCAGCGCGTGGGCCTTCACCGGTGCGGCCGGCATGGCCTACAGCTTCGGCATCGTGGTGCTGAGCGTCACGTTGATCGATGTGATCGGTTTTCTCGTGAGCTACTGGTGGTTTGCGGGAAAATTCCGGCGCCTGCGTCTGGTCACGGCGATGGATGCGGTGCGGCTGAGATTCGGGCCGCGCAATGAGCAGTTTTTCACGTGGTTGCAGATCATCACCTCATTCATGGGGGGAGCGGTCTGGCTGGTGGGTCTGTCGATCCTCGTCTCCACCGCCTTCGGCCTGTCGCAAACCCTGGTGGTGGTGGTGTGCTCGATCACCATCACCGTCATGACCCTGCTGGGGGGCAAGTGGGCCGTGGCGGGCAGTGATTTTGTGCAGACGGTCCTGCTGTCGGCCATCTCGATCGCGGTCGCGGCCCTGACGCTTTACCACATGGGCGGAATCGGCCCGCTGCTCGAGAAGGTGCCGGCCACCCACTGGCAGTTTTTTCACCCGCTGGGGGAGATCACGTATGACTGGCTCTTCGTCCTGACCGGGCTGATCTGGGGAGTTTACCAGAAAAACAGCATTCTCTTTGGCGCGGCCAAATATATCGCCGCCAAAGACGATGTTCACGCCAAACGCTCCGTGCTGATTCCGATCATCGGCTACCTCGTGCTGCCGATCACCTGGTTTTTTCCGGCGATGGCCGCCATCGTCATCGTGCCTGATTTGCAAACCGCCTACGCGTCCTTCAGCAATCCGAATGAGGCGGCCTACATCGCGGTGTGCATGAAGGTGCTGCCGGCTGGCATGTTGGGTCTGGTCATCGCCGGGCTTTTTGCCGCCACCATGACCTCCATGGACACGGCGCTGAATGTGAACGCCGGGTTCCTCGTGAAGAATTTCTACCAACCCGTCTTCGGTGGCGCCAAAACCGAAAAAGAGGAGTTGAGCGCCGGGCGCATCGCCACGGTGGGCTGCGGGGTGCTGATGATGTTGCTGGCCCTGCTGTTGGTGACGCGCAGTAAGATCTCCCTCTTTGACGCCTACCTCTACATCAACGCCTACATCCAGGCGCCGCTGACGGTCGCGCTGTTCCTGTCCATCATGGTGAAGCGCACGCCGTCCTGGGCCGGTTGGAGCACGATCGTGGTCGGGGTCATCTCGACGATCCTGATTTACGACATCGCGCCCCTGCCGGCGGCGCAGGCGTGGCTGACGAGCGTGGGCGGCGAAGCTTTCGCTGCTTACATTGTGACCAACAAGTTCACGTTCACGAACCTGATCACCGTGCCGCTGTGCAGTGTGTTTTTCATCTGGACCAAGACGCTTTATCGCGAGTCACCGGCGGGGGCCGAGTATGGCAAGAACCTGACGGAATTTAGCCGTCGGCTGGAAACGCCGGTCGATTTCGCGCGCGAGGTCGGGGATGACAGCACCGCGCATCAGTTCAAAATGATGGGCTGGCTCGCCTTGGTGTATGGGGCCTTCGTAGCGCTGGGAGTGCTGATTCCCAATCCGCTCGCGGGCCGGCTGGCCATCGGTTTTTGCGCCGGGGTCCTGTTGATCGTGGGTTGGGCCATGATCGTGCGGGCCAAGCGCATGGTCGCCGCCGGCGCGTAATCCCCGGTTTTCATGAAACGCACTGTCCTGAAGCAAATGGCGGGATTCGCGGCCGGCTTGTTCTTGGCCTGCGGCCTGAACGCCACCGCCGCCCAGCGCCCGAATGTCCTCGTCGTGATCCTGGATGATTTTGGTGTCGGTCAATTCGCGCCGGTCTCCCGCGAGGTCGAACTGGGCCAGCTCGATCCTGCGTTTCTGGCCTACACCTTGGGTTTGGGTGACGAGGCCTATGATCCCAAGGTGGCGCTGGAGGCCGCCCGCCGGGCCATGCCCTTCATGGACTCATTGGTCGGGCAAGGCGTCATGTTCAGCCGCGCCTTCGCCGCCAATTCGCTCTGCTCGCCCTCGCGAGCCAGTCTGCTTACCGGCACCAATTCGGTCCGCTGGGGCGGCTATCGGAACATCGACATCAATGTCACCGGCCTCCCGCAGGGACGGAGTCTGGTCGGGCGGCTGCAAGCCCAAGGCTACCGCACGGCGATCGTCGGCAAGTGGCACTTGGGCAAGCGCGACGAGGCGTTGCGCCAGCGCATCCTGGCGGCGGGTGGCACCGAGAAGGACGCTGAAAAGGCGGGTTATCTTGGTTCGTGCGCGCCGCAATCCCACCCCCTCAATCACGGCTTTGACTACGCGTTTTTCTACAACCGCTGGCAGTCGCCCTACTACGAGACCGACTTGATCTGGGAAAACTACACCCACGCCGGGCGGCAGACCGAATACAACACCGACCTGTTCACGCGAAAGGCCGTCTCGTTCATCGAGCAGGCGTTGGAACGCCAGCAACCGTTCTTCGTCGAACTTGCGCTGCACGCCGTGCACGTCCCGCAGGATGTCCCCGCTCCGGCGTCGTATGCCGAGCGTTTTCAGACCGGGGTGAAACCGGTGGATCTTTTTTACTCTCACGTCTACGGGGTAGATCAGGCGGTGCGGCGATTGGTCGAGCTGCTGAAAAGCCGCGGCGCGTGGGAAAATACAATTTTGGTCTTCACGAGCGATAATGGGGCCACAGGTAAGTTCAGCGGGGGCAACCTCAGCCTCGTGCCCGGCAACGGACCTTTTCGCGGACACAAAGGACAGGTCCTGCAGGGTGGAATCCGAGTCCCTCTCGTGATGGTTTGGCCGGAGCGTATTCGCTCCGCTTTGCGCGTCGAACAAACCGTCTCGCTCATGGATGTGATGCCGACGGTGCTTGAGGCAGCGGGCATCGAGGTCCCGGCCGGTTTGGACGGGAAGAGTTTGCTGCCAGTGCTTAAGGACCCGCAGCGGGCAACGCATGACCGGCTTTTCTTCACCAGTATTCATGCGCCCTCGTGGGGCTTCACCGGCAAGCATGTGATCGGGGGCGATCCTGAAGCTCGCCGGGATCTGTTTCCCGGGGCCTGGGCCGTCGTCGAAGGAGATTGGCTGCTGCGCTTTGTCGGGACTTTGGCGCCCGGCCTCATGGACAATTGCCCGACTGGACAGAAGGCGCATTTTGAACTCTTCAACATCCGCCACGACCCGTTGGAGCAGTATGATCTTCACGCGACGCAACCGGAGGTGGCCGCCCGATTGACGGCCGCGTTTCGCGAGTATGCGGCCACGCTGCCCCCGCCGCCCGTCTGGGAGCGCCGGCACTGGGACGAACTCATGTCCAGCGTGGGTCTCCCGACATCCGGAGCCGCGGCCGATCACCGAGACCAAGATTAATTTATGATCTATCCTCAGCGCTCTCGCACCCGCGAGCTTTTCGAACTCAACGGCATTTGGGACTTCGCCCGCGAACACCGTCGCGACGACCAGCATAACGGCTTCACGCCGGAAAAACAGGTGGCTGTGCCCAGCAGCTACAACGACATCTTCGTCGAGGAGTCTTATCGCATGTGGCACGACGGCGTCTGGTATGCGCGCCGCTTCGTGATGCCGCGCATGTTGAACGAGGAACGCATCGTGCTGCGCTTCGGCTCGGTCAGCTATCGCGGCGAGGTCTTCCTGAATGGCGTGCGGCTCGGCGACCACGAGACCGGCTACACGCCCTTCGAGTTTGATATCACTCGTGCCGTCCGCTTCGACGGGGAAAACCTCCTCTGCGTGCGCGTGGACAACGTCCTCTCGCCGGAGACAGTCCCCATGGGCAACCTCAACAACAAGCCCGAGCCCGGACAATTCGCGGGTCAGTATCCCGACACGCCGTTCGATTTCTTTCCCTATGCCGGCATCCAGCGCCCGGTGGTGATTTACACGACTTCCAAGCAGGGATGGGTGGACACGGTCTTGGTCGAAACGGCCGTTGATGGGTCGACCGGGCTGGTCGGAATCAAGGGTGGGGTCGGTGGCGCGGCCACTCGCGCCGTCGTGCGCTGTGCGGACGCGGTTGCGGAGGTATCCGTCGCCGAGGGAAAGTTTTCGGCGAGGCTCGAGATCAAGGACGTGAAACTTTGGGATGTCGGTCAGCCCAACCTCTACACGGCGGAAGTCCAATTGCTCGACGCGTCAGGGGCCGTGCTGGACGAATATCCGCAGCGCTTCGGCGTGCGCACCGTCAAGGTGGAGGGCAACCGTGTCTTGCTCAACGGGCGCCCGGTTTACCTGCAGGGCTTCGGCCGCCACGAGGATTTCCACGTTATCGGCAAGGGCCTCAACCACGCCCTGAACATCCGTGACCACGAGATGTTGCGCTGGATCAACGCGAACTCCTACCGCACCACGCATTATCCGTATTCGGAGGAACTGATCCAGTTGGCCGACGAGCAGGGATTCCTGATCGTTTCGGAGGCGCCGGCGGTCTCGATCAATTTCCAATACGTCAATGAGCGCACCCTCGCCGCGCACCTCAAGGTGATGGCCGAGTTGATCATGCGCGACCGCAACAACCCCTCGGTGATCATGTGGTCGGTGGCCAACGAGGCCACGACCAACCGGCCCGAATCGATTCCGTATTTCAAGCAGCTGGCGGAGTTGACCCGCTCCCTCGATGCCACCCGCCCGGTGACCATGATCACCTGCAAGGCGGCGGACGACCTGGTGATGGACTTCTTCGATGTCGTCGGCGTGAACCTGTATCCGGGTTGGTATCACCTGCCGGGGCAGATCGAGAAGGCGAAGGAGGACTTGGGCCAGACGCTCGACCGCATGCACGCGAAATTCCAGAAGCCCATTTTCGTGACCGAGTTTGGCGCGGACACGCTGGCCGGGCTGCACAGCCTGCCCGCGGAGCAGTGGAGTGAAGAATACCAGACGGAGTTGATCCTCGGTCTGATCGAAGTCATGCGCGCGCGCGACTACGTGATCGGCGAGCACATCTGGAACTTCGCCGACTTCCGCACGGCCCAGAACTTCGTGCGTGTCGGCGGCAACAAGAAGGGTGTATTCACCCGCGAGCGGCACCCGAAGATGGTGGCGCATTTCCTCAAGAAACTTTGGTCAATTCCCCGCTACGCTTAAACTACTCCACCCAATGAATATCCTCTCTCCCTCACGAGCACAACGGGTTGGTTTCGTTCGCCGGGTCACGACCGTCCTCGGGATCAGCATGGTTCTCGGGCTTCTGCCCACCGACGTGTCGGCAACGGAAAAGACGTCGCGCCTGTGGGAACAGTTCGTCGAAGCCAAGCGCACGGGGGCGGAGCCAATCCTCGCGGATTTCTCCTACGCCGGCTTCCGCGCCGGGGAGGAGCCCATCCCCGACGTGCAGGCGAAAGTCTACGATGTCACGCACTACGGCGCGGTTCCCGATGATGATCGCTCGGATCGCGCCGCCATCATTGAGGCGATAGCCGCGGCCGAGAAGAACGGAGCGGGCGTCATCTTTTTCCCGAAGGGCCGCTACTTGGTCAACCGGGAGAGCGATCCGCACAATCAGCCCATTTTCATCAAGAGCGGAGGAATTGTGCTGCGCGGCGAGGGATCCGCGCCCGGAGGCACGGAGATTTTCATGGAACGCCAGATGGATCCGGTGAACCCCACCCAACTCTGGACGAGCCCCTACCTGTTTCACTTCCGGGGCAAGGGCCGGACGGGTCCCCTGGTGAATGTGACCGCCGATGCCCGGCGCGAAACGCACGCGGTCGAGGTGGCGGATGCGTCCGGTTTCAGCGCGGGTCAATGGGTCGTGCTTAGTCTGGAAAACAATTCCCCCGATGTGGTCGCGGCGGCCGTCGCACCCTACAGGCCAGATCCGGCCTGGACGAGTCTGGTGGAGAAAGGCGTGAAGGTTGCCGAACTGCATTGCATCGCCGCCGTGGAAGGGAAGCGGCTCACTTTCCGGGAGCCGATTCACCCGAGCGTCAAGGCGAGCGAGGGCTGGCAGGTGCAACGGCTGAGCGCGCTGCAGGAAGTTGGCGTGGAGGACATCGCCTTCACCGGCAACTGGCAGGAGGAGTTCGTGCACCACAAGAATGCGATTCACGACGGCGGCTGGAGCATCCTCGCGCTGACCCATTGCGTGGACGGCTGGGTCAGGCGCTGCCGGTTTACGAACACCAGCCGGGTGATCTCGGTCGCCCGTTCCGCGGCGATCACCGTCGAGGACTTGCTCCTGCAGGGAAAGCGCGGGCACGGTGCGGTGACCCTCGAGGGCGCCTCGCATTGCCTGGTGCAGCGCGTGAAGGACGAAGCCAGCCATTGGCATTCGAGTGGCGTGACCGGACCGTGCTCCGGCAATGTATTCCTGCATGGCTCCTACCCGGCAGACACGTGCTACGAGTCCCATGCGGCGCAGCCGCGCTGGACGTTGTTCGACAACATCACCGGGGGGTGGATGTATGGGCGATGGGGTGGCGCGCAATTTAATCAGCCCAATCATCTGCACGGCCTGATTTTTTGGAATTACCGCAACATCGGGACGGGTGTGCCCGGCAAGTTCCACTTCATGCGCCCCGACGACATCTACGGTCGCATCATCATGCCCTACGTGATCGGCTTTCACGGCAACCCGCAGGAGTGGGTGACCGAGGAGATTGCGGTGCTGGAGTCGAACGGCCAGCGCGTGAAGCCTGATTCTCTCTATCTGGCCCAGCTTGAGTTGAGGCTTGGGAAGGCGAAGTGACGCTCCGTTGGCCCTGACGAGGGAGCTAGCGCTGGTTAAGTCGAAGTGTAGCCGCAACGACTAGGCAGGTCGGGGGTTATCCCCGACAGGTCGGGCGTAAAACCCGGCCTACAAAAATGGCCACGGCATTGTTGAAACCGCTCTGACCGTCGTCACCGGCCGGGCCGCAGCTCTCCAAGCAGGTTCGCCTGGCCACTCGGTTGATGAGCGCGACTCACTCGGGACGAGTCACCCTCAGGCGGGCGAACATTCTTCCGGACGATCCCGCCGGAATCGTGACTTTGATCAGCTGTTTGACGCCGTCGTCCGTGACGACCTCGGGAACCCCGACTCCTGCGGTGCTCCAATCGTTGCCGAGGGTTTCACTCCACTCGACGCGGTAGGTCGCGTCCGTGGCGTAATTGTTGAGCGTGAAAACGACCTCGTAGCCGTTGCCGCTGGGGGCGATCGACACGGGGTTCGGATTCGCCGCGTTTGGATTGGTGGCGCAGACGTATTCGAGCAGGTTGGAGAGACCATCGCCATCCATGTCGGCGGTGTTGGCTTGGAGGCCGGTGTTGCTGGCGGTTCCGAACTCAGTCAGGCGCCAAACCTCGATCGGCGAAAAGACGTTGACCGAGACGGTCGCGCTTTCGGTTGTCCCGCCGAACCATTGGACCGGCCGGGTGTAGATTTTGGTGATATCCGTGGAGGCCAGCGCGGCACTGAACCCGGCCAAATCGGCCAGCGCGCCGTTAAGCCAGCGATCAAGGGTCGTGGTGGAATTCGAGCCACCCCACTTGACGGTGGTGGTGTTGGTGAAGCCGAGGCTGAACGCGGTGCTGTTGCTGCCGGCGAGTGTGCCATCGACATAGAGGGAGAGGCTGGTGCCGCTGCGGACGACGGCAAAATGATGCCACGTGAGGGCGCTGACATTCGTCTTGGCGATGGTCAGATCGAGCACGTTTGCGCTGTTGTAGTTGCGAAGCTCCAGCGTGTTGCTGGTGCCGTAGAAGGCCAGGTTGAGCGAACTGGGCCCGTAACCGGCCGATCCACCCAAATGCCAGATCACATCCATGTTGGTGGTGGCGCCGCGCTTGAACCAACCCGTGAAGGTCCAGTTGGAGTTCTCCAGATCGAGGTCGCCCGTGGTTAGACTGCGCTCGAGACGCGCCGCTCCGGCGGTGCCGTTTTCAATCATCGAGAGACTCTTGGTGTAGTCGAGAAGGGGCGAGTCGTTGACAAAGTTGGCCGCACCGGTGCCCTGCACGCTCAGCGTGCCGGTGCGGTTGTAGCCGCTGCGGTCGGTGACATCGCTGTTTTGAAAGGCGTAGTTCAGCAGCAGGCGCGGGTCGGACGTAGTATCGATGACCGTGTAGGCGAAGCTGGCGGCGCCGCTGTATCCTTCGGTCGGGGTAAAACGGGCGGTGTGCCCGTCGGCCAGCAAGACCACGCTGCCGTTGGCGGGGCTTCCCACTTGGAATCTCAGATCGGCTGCCGGGGTCTCGCCTCCGCTGACCAGGGTCAGGAGGTCGATGTCGGTTGGACTGGATTGGGCGGTGCTGACGGTGCCGGCGCTGGCCGTCAGCGGGGTGGGCGCGACATTGACGCTGATGCGCGTCGGCACGCTGGTTTCAGTAATCCCGGTCGAACTGGTGGCGACGGCGGTGAGGGTGCGCACTCCACCGGAGAGCGGCACGGAAATGCTGAAAGGTGCTGAAGTATCCGTGCCAAGCAAGGTGGCGCCATCGTAGAAACTCACGCTCGTGACCGTTCCCTGGGTGAAGCTGGCGCTGGCGGTCAGGGTCACATTGCTGGTGCCATCAAAGAGGTCGCCGTCGCGAGGAGTAGTGAGGCCGACGGACAATCCCGAGTTGGCTTCGACCACTGTGGTCAGGCTAGTGCGAGACAGTCCGTTTGAGCCGGTGGCGACGGCCTTCAGGTAATGCAGCCCGCCGCCGAGCGGCACGGTGAGGCTGAAGGGCGATGAGGTGTCGGTGCCGAGGAGGGTTTCGCCATCGTAGAAGCTCACGCTCGCGATTGTGCCATCGGAGGTGCTGGCATTGGCGATAAGAGTTACTTCGTCGCCGCTCGTGACGACGGTGCCGTCGGCGGGGGCGCTCAGGCTGACGTCCGGCGTGGTCTGGCCGTAGGCAAGGTTGAGCTGCGGCCGGTCGGAGCTCGTGGCCGCTTCTTTGGTGGCGTAGGTGGCGGTGCTGCCGTCGCTTGCTTGCGTGACGGCAAACACCTTGAAGGAGACGGGGCCGCTCGCCGGCACCGCGGCGGTGACATTGGCTCGTATCGTGGCGAGCGAGGTTGCGCTCCAAGTGTCCAGATCGGCACCCGCGCCGGGTTGGTTGCTCCACGTGATGCCGGTTTCGGCCCAGGTGTTTTCGTCCGCCGGCGCCACCGCGTGCACCACGGGAGCGGGGGCGCTGAGGCAGGACAGTCTCAAGGTCGCGCCGAGCAAGGCGCCGGTTGCCGCCGGCACATCGAAGCGCAAATAGGCCGCGCGATTGAAGCCGGTGGAGCCAGCCTTGATGGCTACGGAGGGCTGGGCGCCGAAATTGGAGTTCACCGCCGCCGCGTCATCATAGACGTAGCTGTCGGCCCCCGGCGAGAGGGTCACGGTTTGAGCGGACAGCTTGTAGAAACGCGCCTTGTAGGTCTTGCCGGCCGAGTTGGCCGTGCTGACGCTCATGACGATGCTCGGTGAGGTCTGCGTGACGCTGACGCCGGTATCGGCGCTGAGGAGGGTTCCTCCATCGAGGGCAATCTGCAGGGTGATGCCCGTCGTGTTGAGCTGCGTGGGGTCGCTCACGCTCACATCGATGAAGGGGCCGTCCTCGCGCACCAGCACGCTGGCCTTCTTGTTCGAGGTGATGCCGCCGATGGTCTGGGAAGAGTCGGTCCAGAAGTTTGCCGCGGTGATGCCGAGGGAGGTTTCCCTGACGGCCTGCACTTTGGTGTTGTTGGCCAGGATGGTGATTTGCGGCGCCGCGGCGTATTGTTTGGTGCGGGTGGCGTTACGGCCCGGGAGCAGAACATATTGGTAAGCGGCGTTGGTGGGATTGCTGCCGTGCTCCAAGGATATGCGCAGATAGTTGCGCGTGGCTGGAGTGATGGAACCTTCGGCGGAGTCAATGTCGCGGAGTGCACCGGTGCGCGCTTCGCGCACGAAGCGCAGCGCGGAGGAGCCGGGGAAGTAGTAGCCGATATCCGCGCCGGTTACGTGCCCCGCGAGGTGCGCCCAGCTCACGGCCGTCGCGGCCTCCGTCCAGCCCAGTGCGTTGGATCTGGCCACGCCGTCAACGGTGAAGGCATTGGTGCCCGCCGAGTTGATCTTGCGCTGCTCCACCGTGGTTTCGATGGGGCGCGAGTCGGTGCTGGTGATGCCCGCGCCGAGGCAGACGATCTCATCGTCGAACATGAACCATGATTTTTTCCCGGTCAGGGTGACGCCGACCCCTTTGAACTGCATGCCTGCCGCGCCGAAGCGGTCCAGTGCCGCTCCGCCGGCCCACGAGTGCGGTGAACGGGTCGATTGCCCCTGCGCTTGCCGGCCGCCGTTGGCCGCGGGCAGCTTGCTGTGGGTCACGTCCGCCGTCACGCCCGGCAGCCGATACGCATCGACGGTGAAGTTGTAGGAGTCGGCAAAGGCGTTGAGATCACCGTTGTAGAGTGTCGTGTGGCCATCGCCGGTGAACCAGCCCTCTAAGTTCTCGTAGTTGATGGACTCGAAATTGGCGATGCGCGTGGAGCTCATCGAGAGACCGAAGCCGTAGCCCGCGCCGAGATGGACCACGCGGTCCATGCTGGGAAACGAGTAGTGGCCGATCAGCTCGCCACGCGGCGCGATGCTCGTGTCGGCCATGAGCGCCTTCGCCATGGCCAAGGTCGGCAAGCCGAGCGTGGAGACGAAGTTCCGGGTGTAGTTTTTCTGCGCCCACTCCTTGAGCATGCGCTTCATGCGCAGGGATTCCGCCGGCGGGGCAAATTGCGCGACCTGCAGGATCGAATTCATGATCGACTGCCCGGCGGCGGCGGGGGTGCTGTTGTTGCGGTTGGCCTCGCGACCGCGGACCAGGTCCCAGGGCAGTCCGTTGTAGATGATCGGCTCATACGCCTCGAAGATCCATCGGTAGAGATTGGATTGCGCGGGGTCCACGACGGCCCACGTGGAGCCGCTGAGCCAGTTCAATACCGGGGCCATCGTCTCGATCAACGCCTTGCCGTAGCCCGCGGTGTAGGGGTGGTAGTTATGCTGGATGAAACTGCCATCGACGTAGAAGCCGTCGCCGGTGGTCACATACGCGAACACCGCGCTGAAGGCGTCTCGGGCGGAGGAGAGCTTGGCGCTGCTTTTGACTAGGCAGGCGCGCAAGCCCACCACTTGGGCTTTCCAGACCCGATTCGCCCCAGTCATGTCCGGCGTGGGCGTCTGATGGTCCACGGCGGCCATGTAATTGGCGAGCTGGGTGGAGGGCAGCTGGTCATAGAGCAGCACGCAGATGTCATTCAGTTCAAGCGGAGCTCCGATTTCCCAGTCCCACCAGTTGTTGTATTGCGCGGTGGTGGCACTGTAGCGATTCGCGTGCATCCACTCGAGTCCACCGAGGATGTCCGCCAGCAAATCGGCGTTTCCCTGCAGCGAGCTACCCGGGGTTGCATACCCTCGCGCCATGGTCATGAGACGCTCGTAATTGCTGGTGACGTGCGCCGAGTTCGTGGTGCTCGCCAGATCGCTCCACAGGGAGGTCCGTGACGGCGCTTTGTTCATCGCCGTCCACTGCGTGTTGGCGGCGCTGGCGATCGACGCGAGTTTCGAGGCGACATCCGAATCCGCCGGGTTGTTGCCCGTGCCGAGGAGAATGTCCCGCCACTTCAGACGCAGCGTGTCGTATTCGTCGGCGTGAAGAGTGGCGGTAAGCAGCAGCGCCAGAACAATGGCTCTCGCACAATTTTGCAGCGCGAGCCGGAGAGGCGATTTTTCCGAGGCACGACAAAACGCTGGATGACGGGGTGGGGTAGAGGTCTTCACAGTGTGGCGAGCATGCCTCGCTCGCCCGAGTGCAGCAATCGAGCGCCCATTGACGCCGTTGAATGGATGCGGCGGGTCTCGTCGGGAGCGCGATGCGACCTATGCGGAAACGCCCCGGCTCGAAGAGACATTGCTGGCCACCGTCGGGCAGGTGGTTGGGCGGATCGAATTCAACGGCGTCAATAACGGGCGGGTTGAGATTCGTCCTCATGCTTTCCATCACGACCCACGGATACCCCCGTCTCGTATCTCGTGTTCAGCGTAACCCCCACCCAAGCCATGAACCCTCAGAAAAAACTCCTCGCCTGCGTCGTCGCCTTGACGACTTTTGTCTGCACCTTCGGTCAAATCACCATCGTGGATGATGCCATGACCGGCACCAACAATGCCGCCGGACGCCAAGCCGCTCCATCCAGCACGCGGGTGCAGTGGTTTATGGGTGGTAACTATTCTAGCACCTACGGTTCGGGATCGCTCAACGTCACGAACGCCTCCGCTCAAGTCCTGGGCTACTTCACGGCAGCAGGCAGCCCAGTTCAATTGGCGGTAGGCGAGACGCTGACTGCCACGTTCACCTTCAAGATGACCGGCCTGCCCGGCGGCACTACCGCGGATGGCCAGTTAAGGTTTGGCCTGCTCAACAGTGATACGGGCACCAATAGTCCGAACCGGATCTCGGCGGATGTCTTCAGCGCCAATAACCAATTTCTCGGCTACACGGGATATGCCGCGATGATGCGGGTTAATCCGAATGCCACGGGAAATCTCGCGCTCTTTGAGCGCACCAACATGACCAACAACACCTTGATCGGCAGCAGTGCTCCCTACACCTCCCTCGCTTCCACGGCGTTTCAGGCTTTGGCCAACAATACTTTCTATACCGGAACCTTTTCCGCCACCCGCACCGGAGCCTCGGCTCTGACGATGGGATATTCGATGACTGGTGGCAGCTTGACTAGTTACGCCACCAGCTACTCCGACGCTTCGGCCCTCACGACGGCGTTCGACTCGTTTGCGATCAATTGGGCCACCGGCACCATGAACTCCGGCACCTTCACCCTCGATTCTTTCAGTGCGACGGTCACGGCGGCCCCAATCCCCGAGCCCTCGACTTATGCGGCGTTGGCCGGCGTGGCAGCGTTGGGTTTGGTGATTCTGCGTCGTCGGACGCAACGTTCCTGCCGCACCGCCTGAGTTTGATCCGCATGCGGCACCGCGCGTCTCGAGCCTCAAGCTG
>CAZBTA010000128.1:0-14380 GCA_964494515.1 uncultured Bryobacter sp. | reverse complement strand
ACACCCCCGTCCTGTCTGTCGGATACAGCACCCCCGCTCCCCACCTCGCCACGACAATGCCAGCATATGCGTTGGCCTTCGTGTAGGTTGAGCTTCTTGCGAACGGACGTGGCAAGGACTCATCGGCCATGTTGAATCCGAGAATGCTCGCGGCGGATTTGGTATCGATACCGGTTCCCAACAATTTTCAAATTTCTCACCCCCACCCAACCCACTGAAACCAAACCATTTACCGCCACCACCCACCCCCATCCCCCACCAAACCCCTCCCCCCACCTGCTACTCTCCATCCGGAGGCCCTCCTCCACCTGATCTCAACAGAACGGACACCGGCGCCCCGGCCCCTCACCACCATGCCCACCCTCGCCCCACCCCCGGTCACTCCAATTCCCCCAATTCAAACCCAAATTCGAACCCAACCCTCGCCAACCCCAAAAATCACGGATCAAACCCGAATTCAAACCCAATTTTGCCCACTGTCTCAATCTCTCCACACCCAAAGCCCCTTCACAGGCGTCTCTTATAATGTCATCATCCGGAATCTGCCGATCCGTAGGTTGTGCATGAGAATTCTCCTAAACATCGCCCTCGCCTCTCTCACGCTGGCCGGCCTCTGCCTCGCCCAGCCCCCCAAGATCGGAAAGGTCGATACTTTCCCCCTCGATAAAGTCGTCCCCGGCCTCAAAGCCACCGCCTGGACTGTCTTCGAAGGCACCACCGCCGAGCCCGTGCCCATCGAGATCATCGGCGTCTGGAAAAACGCCTGGGGCCCCAAACAGGACATCATCCTTGCCAAAATGCTCGGCAAGGCCCTCCGCACCGGCGTCGCCGGCGGTATGTCCGGTTCCCCCGTCTACATCGACGGCAAGATCCTCGGCGCCGTCAGCCTCCGCATCAGCGTCTTCTCCCCCGATGCCATCTGCGGCATCACCCCCATCGATCTCATGCTCGAGATCAACCAGTTCGACAGCTCCAAGCCCGCCGAATCCAAAACTCCCCAGACCGTCGCCGGCGATCGCCGCCTCCCCGTCCCCGATAACGTCCTCTCCGGCGCCATGGTCCAACCCATCGAGACGCCCCTCACGTTCTCCGGCTTCACCGACGCCACCCTCCGCAATTTCGGCCCCGCCCTCCAGCAGATGGGCCTCCGCCCCGTCATGGGCGGCGCCGCCGGCACCAATTACGAAACCAAACCCGCCCCCGACTGGAAGTCCTCCCTCCAGCCCGGCCAACCCATCGTCGGCGTCCTCGTCTCTGGCGACATGAGCATCACCGGCCTCGGCACGGTCACCTATAACGACGGCTCCAAGGTCCTCGGCTTCGGCCACCCCTTCTTCAACATGGGCCCCGTCGACATGCCGATGGCTCGCGGCGAGATCCTCACCATCCTTTCCTCCTCCTTCCAGCCCAACAAGGTCGGCAACGCCACCGAGATCGTCGGCGCCCTCCGTCAGGATCGCCACTCCGGCATCCAGGGCCTCCTCGGCGAACAGGCCGATACCGTCCCCGTCACGCTCAAGGTCCGCAACTTCGCCGCCAATGGCCAGGCCGCCGGCGAGAAGGATTACCGCTTCAACCTCTTCGTCAACCCCAAGTGGACCCCCTTCCTCATGACGATGACGCTCTTCAACGCCATCTCCGGGTCCAACGAGTTCTCCGACGAGACCACCTATCGCCTCAATGGCAAGGTCGAGATGGATGGCCTCCCCGCCATCAGCCTCGCCTCCATGGCCACCGTCAACGATAGCCCCCTGCCCCCCGCCATCGCCATGGCCACCTGGTGGGGCGACAAGTTCAATCGCCTCTACGGCAACACGTACACCGTGCCCAAGGTCAAATCCGTCACCGCCACCGTCGACCTCCTGCCCGAGCGCCGCGCCGCCGTCATCGAAAGCGCCTGGATCGACAAGACCGAAGTCGACTCCGGCGACGAAGTCTCCCTCAAGGTCTTCGTCCAGCCCTTCCGTGGCGAACGCATCGCTCGCAATCTCAAGATCCGCATCCCCGCCGGCCTCGCCAAGGGCGAACACCGCCTCGTGCTCGCCGATGCCGACACCATCAATCGCGCGCCCATGATCGCCGGCGCCGCCAATCGCTTCCTCGAGTTGCCCCAGGCCGTCAGCCTCATCAATCAGGAACGCATCAATACCCAGCTCTACGCCGTCATCACCAGCGCCAAGCCCACCGTCTTTCTCGACGACAAGACCATGACCAGCTTGCCTACCTCCCTGATGAACGTGCTCCAGGCGGGCCGGGCCCCCACAAAGCCCATGCTCACCCTCATGGAATCCTACACAGAAGCTGCCACCATCCCCTTCGACTACGTGGTCAGCGGCAACTACTCATTGCGCTTTACCGTGCGCTAAAGGTGAACTCTCGCAAACATGTCTAAATCTCTAACCGCTCTCCTGGCCCTCGCTGCCTGCGCCCTGGCCGTGGATACCCGCTATTGGTCTCTCGAAGCTCTGTCCGATTTCGAAAAAGGCACCCTGCGCAAAGTCGCCCTCCGCAACGACGGCCGCCTCACGCTCGCCCCCGCCATCAAGGAGCTCGCTGACCCCTCGCTGCCCTACCTCTGGGCCGTCACGCCCGATCCGAACGGCGGCGTCTTCTCCGCCGGTGGCCCTTCTTCGAACAAGAGCCCCATCTTCCACCTCTCGCGCACCGGCCAGTCGCGCAAGCTCGCCGAGATCGACGGCATGAACGTCTTCGCCCTCGCCACCGACAAGTCCGGCCGCCTCTACGCCGCCTCCTCGCCCGATGGCAAGATCTATCGCATCGCCGCCAATGGCGCGGTCGAAACGTTCTACGACCCCAAGGCCAAGTACATCTGGGCCCTCGCCTTCCTCCCCTCGGGTGACCTCCTCGCCGCCACCGGCGACAAGGGCGAGCTCCATCGCATCTCCCCCGACGGCAAGGGCCAGGTCTGGCTCAAGCTCGATGAAGATCACGTCCGCTCCCTCGCCGTTGACGCGAAGGGCAACGTCTACGTCGGCACCGAGCCCAACGGCCTCATCGTCCGCGTCGACGCCCAGGGCAATCCCTTCGTCGTCTACCAGTCCTCCAAGCGCGAAGTCACGGCCCTCGCCGCCGCGCCCAATGGCACGCTCTACGCCGCCATCATCGGCCAGAAGACCGCTGGCGGCGCTCCCGGCATGGCCACCGTTACCGTCCCCGTCGTCGCTCCGCCACCGCCCGCCGCCGCGCCCAATGCGCCGCGTTCCGTGGCCCCTGTCGCCGCGGCTCCCCCGCCCACTCCTGTCCCCGGCGGCAGCGAGATCGTCAGCATCTCTCCCGATGGCGCGCCGCTGCGCCTGTGGTCCCACGCCTCTGATGTCGTCTACGCCCTCGGCCTCGATGCCTCGGGCGCCGTCATCGCCGGCACGGGCAACAAGGGCAACCTCTACCGCATCGACAACGCCTCGCAGTACACCCTGCTCTCCAGCCTCTCGAGCAGCCAGATCACCGGCTTCGCCCGCGACGGCCAGCGCCTGATCGCCGTCACCGGCAACATCGGCAAGTTCTTCGAGATCTCCGCCACGCCCGAGCCCGAAGGCAGCTTTGAGAGCGAGGTCTTCGACGGCGGTGGCTTCACCCAGTGGGGCCGCCTGCACGCCAAGTCCACCGGCACGCTCCGCTACGAGACCCGCAGCGGCAACCTCGAGCGTCCCAATCGCCTCTGGAGCCCCTGGGCCCCCTTGCGCGACGGCCGCGTCGCCTCGCCCGCCGCGCGCTTCCTGCAGTTCCGCGCCGTGCTCACCACCGATGCCTCGCTGTCCCAGATCGACGTCGCCTACCTGCCCAAGAACGTCGCCCCCCGCATCGATGTCGTCGAGGCCACCCCGGCCAACTTCCAGTTCCCCGCGCCCTCACCGGTGATCATCCCCGTGGCCCAGACGCTTACGCTGCCGGCCATCGGCAAGTCCTCGCCCGCCACCTCACCGGCCATCACCGATGGCGCCAACTCGCCCGCCCTCACCTACAAGCGCGGCATGATCGGCGCCCGCTGGCTCGCCGTCGATGACAACGGCGATACCCTCGACTTCACGCTCGAGATCAAGGGCGAAGGCGAACAGACCTGGAAGCCCCTCCGCGACACCCTCAAGGACCGCTACTACAGCTACGACGCCACCGGCTTTGCCGACGGCCGCTATCAGGTCCGCGTCACCGCCACCGACGCCCCCTCCAATCCCCTCGATCAGGCCCTCACCGCCCAGGCCGTTAGCGCTCCGTTCCTGATCGACAACACCGCCCCCGTCGTCTCAGACCTCCGCGCCACCGCCGCCTCCGGCAAGCTCAACGTCCGCTTCCGCGCCGTCGACGCGCTCAGTGTGATTAACAAGGCCGAAGTCAGCGTCAACGGTGGCCCTTGGCGCGTCATCGAACCCACAGTGCGCCTGTCCGATTCCAAAGATCTGAGCTTCGAGTTCACCGTCGATCGTTCTGGCGAGACCACCATCGCCGTCCGTGTCACCGACGAGTTCGACAATCAGACCGTCGCCCGCACTACGACCCGCGAATAATCTTCTGGGCCCGCTCGATGTCCTCGGGCCGGCCCACGTCGAGCCATTCGCCATCGAGTGGAAACATCTTCAACCGCGCCCCGGCGTCGATCATCTGGCCGATCGCCGACGTCGCTTCATACTCACCCCGCTCACTGAGCGGCACCCGTTCCAGCTCTGTGAAGATGGCGGGCGAAAACACATAGATTCCTGCGCTGTTCCAGTGCGTCGTCGAGCTGCCCTTGGCCGGCTTCTCGATGATGCGGCTGACGATGCGCTGTTCATCCACATAGATGGCCGCGCCCTGAAAAGGGTCGTCCACATAGCGCGCCGCCAGCACCCCGTCCGTGCCGGCAAAGTCGTCCCGCATGCCCGCGTAGTGCTCCGGTTCGGCCAATATGTCGCCAAAGGTCAGCAGAAAGGCGTCCTCGCCCACCCAGTCCCGCGCCAGCAGCGCGGCCTTGGCGGTGCCGTTGACAACCTCTTGCCGCCTGAAGGTCACCGGTAGCCCGTGGCTCGCCGCCACGGCTTCCAGTTGGTCGGCCAGGTAGCCGGTCACGATAAAGACCTCCCGCACGCCCGCCGCCGCAATGCGGTCCAGGATGTGCAGCAGCATCGGCCGCCCGTTCAAAGGGATGAGTGGCTTGGGAGTGTCTCGCGTGATCTCGCCCATCCGCGTGCCCCGGCCCGCGGCGAGAATGACGGCTTTGTGCATCCCTACCAGTTTGCCGTGAAGTTCCGGAACGTGCTGATCTGCAGCCCGTGGACGTCGTTCACCACAAAGTCCACCGTCACCCGCTCGGGCAGCGTCGTGCCGTCTTCGAGCCGTCGATACTCAACCGTCATGCGCGAGGTCGCCGATTCGGTGGTCTGCTCGAGGATCGTGTAGGTCCGCGGGTCAAAGCGGAAGGTCAGCGTCTTGTCCCCGCTGGTCGCCCGCAGCGTGTCGCCTTCGAGCGTCAGTTGGTGGGTCTGCGCCAGGTCGCGCAGCGAGGTGGTCTTCGGAGCCGGCGTCTGCCGCTTCATGTCCTCTTCGATCTCCCACTTCTCGGCCGGCGTCAGCGGTTCGCCGTTGCGCGCCACCAGCTTGCGGTAGCGCTGGCCGTTGACGAGCACCACCTCGTAGGTCTTGGTGCGCTGGCTCGAGGGGATACGGCGGCCGTAAGGGTCGATGCGCCAGTTCTCCTGCTGCTCCTCGTAGACGTAGCGTTGCCGTTTGTCCGCCTGCTGTTCCTCCGCCCCGGCGATGAGGTGCAGGATCTCAAGTGCGGTGATGGCGAGCAACATGCCTTGATTATGTTCGGATTAAGTATTGGGCATCTACCCTACTCCGTCAGGGCTACTGCATATAATTCGGAAATGCCGTCGCGCTTGAGATGGTGGATCCTGACGCTGCTATTCCTCGGGACCACGGTGAACTACCTCGACCGGATCATCCTGGGGATCCTCCTGCCGGAGATCCGCAAGGAGATCCCGATCGATGACATCCTGTACGGCCAGATCTCGAGCGCCTTTCAGTTGTCCTATACGATCGGCTTTCTGATCGCGGGCAAGTTCATCGATACGGTGGGCACCCGCCTCGGCTACGCCGGGGCGATCCTCTGGTGGAGCCTTGCCGCTGCAGTACATAGCTTTATCCGCAGCCCACTGACCTTTGGTCTGTGTCGGGCGCTGCTTGGCCTCGGTGAGGCGGGCAACTTCCCGGCGGCCATCAAGAGTGTTTCCGAATGGTTCCCCAAGCGTGACCGCGCTTTCGCCACCGGCATCTTCAACGCCGGTACGAACATCGCCACCATGATTGGCCCGGGGCTGTTCCTCTGGATGACCGGCCACTTCGGCTGGCGAACCTGCTTTCTGATCACGGCCGGCAGCGGCTTCATCGTACTTTTGATGTGGTACTTCACCAAGCAGGAGCCGCCACCGCAGGACGACGATGAACCATCGGTAACCAAACTTTCCTGGGGCGAGGTGGCTCGCTACCGGCAGACCTGGGGCTTTGCGCTGGCAAAGTTCTTCTCCGATCCGGTCTGGTGGTTCTACCTGTTCTGGCTGCCACCTTACTTCTACGACGTCCGCCACTTCGATATGAAGCAGGTCAGTTGGGCGTTTCCGTTCATCTACCTGATGGCTGATGTGGGCAGCGTGGCCGGCGGCTGGATCTCGGGCTACTTTATGCGGCTGGGCTGGCCGGTGGGCAAGGCGCGCAAGGTCTCTCTGGGCCTGTTCGCCGCTTGCATGCCCATTGCCGCCACCAGCGTGCTGTTTGAGAACGCCTACATCGCCATCGGCCTGATCAGCCTCGCCACGGCGGCGCATCAGGGCTGGTCGGCGAACCTTTACACCACGGTGTCCGACGTGTTCCCCAAGTCGGCCGTCGCCTCGGCGACGGGCATTGGGGCGAGTGTGGGCGGCTTTGGCGGGGTGATCTTCTCGACCCTCCTGCCCGGCTACATTGTGACGTACTTCGGCTATGGCCCGATGTTCTTCATCATGGGGGCCTTCCACATCACCGGCCTCTTCCTGCTGCACAAGCTGATGGGCGACCTTAAGCCCATAGCTCCTTAACCGGCCCATAGAGGTCCTCGTGGCCATAGGGGACGTACTCGAAGCCGCGGCCGAAGGGGTCGTCATAGCGGATGCTCGTGTAGTCGATGCCCATGGCCGAGTAGATCGTGGCTTCGACGTCCTCCGGGCGCACGTCGCGTTGGCGTGACCAGCCAAAGTCGGCCGTCGCCGCACCGGTGGCATTGGTCGAGCCGATGGCCCGGCCACCCTTGATGCCCGCGCCGGCAAAGAAGGCAAACTGCTGCACGTAGTGGTCACGGCCTTGCGCGCCCGAGAGCGCGCCCACCGTACGGCCAAACTCGCCGAGCATCACCACCAGCGTGTCCTGCAACAGGCCGTTGGCCTTGAGGTCGACAAGCATCTGGCTCACCGCCGCGTCGAGCGTTCGCACCCGCGCCGGCAGCACGTTGTCGCCGTAGATGTTGACGTGGTCGTCCCAGCCGCCCGTCGTGATCTGGATGAACCGTGTGCCCGCGTTGGCCTTGAGCACCTTGACGGCCGTCAGGCAGCTGTCGCCGACCCCTGAGGTGCCGTAAGGCACGCGCTCGGCGGCGGTGAACTGAAAGGCCTGGTCCACCACCGGGTTGTACATCATGCCGCGCGCCGACTTGTAGAACGCATCCATGTCCTCCATGGGCTTGCCATAAGGGCTGTTGACGCGGTTGACGCCATCGAGCTTGTTCATGAGGTCATAGCGGTCGTTGAACCGCGTCTGGCCGTCGGGGTTGGTCACGTTGGCGAGGCCGCGCTGGTTGGCGTTGGTCTTGAGCGGCGCGTAGGTGCTGGGCAGGTAGCCGCTGCCGACGCCCTGCGTGCTGTTGAGGGCGAGGAAGGTCGGCAGCACGTCAGACGGCTTGCGCTCGGCCTCCTTCTCGGCGGCGACGATCGAGCCGATGTTGGGGGCGATGTCGCCGAGGGCGGCCGCCGGGTTGCGGCCGATCTGCGTCCAGATCTGCGCCAGGTTGTGGACCAGCGCCCACGACCGCATGCTGCGGATCACGGCAAAGTCCTGCGTCATCGTGGCGAGCTTCGGCATGATGCCGGTGGGCAGCACGAGGCCATTGATCGTCTCGGGCTTGAAGACGTCGGTCGGCGTGACGCCGCTGACGGCCTTGAAGTCGAACGTATCGACGTGGCTCGGGGCCCCGGTGAGCAGGATGAAGATGCAGTTTTTGGCCTTGTTGAGCAGCGGCACGCCGAGCTTGTCGATGCGCACCTGCGCCTTGGCCGGGTTGGCCAGCCAGGACAGCGAGAGCGCGCCGCCGGCCAGGCTCAGAAAGTGACGCCGCGAGCCGTAGGGGCGGTCGAAGAAGTTCTTGTGGCGATGCGGATGCTTCTCGATGAAGGCGAGGAATTTCTCGTTCTGTGACATGGTTCCCCCGTTAGTAGTTGTAGATGAAGTCGACCTTGTTGTAGAGCGACCAGAGCAGGTTCTCGGCGCGCTGGGTGCGGGTGGTGCCGCTGGTGCCAGTGAGGGTGGCCAGCGCGGTCTGATTCTCGGTCGTGGTTGGGAAGCGCGACAGGAT
This sequence comes from uncultured Bryobacter sp., assembly GCA_964494515.1. Lineage (GTDB taxonomy): Bacteria > Acidobacteriota > Terriglobia > Bryobacterales > Bryobacteraceae > Bryobacter. The sequence goes on along the minus strand of CAZBTA010000128.1, from coordinate 5,787 downwards.
CGTGAGGTAGGCTTCTTTGACGAGGTCGGCGTCCGCCTTGGTGAGCAGCCGGGCGAGCAGGCTGCCGGTGGCCGACTTGATGCGCGTGTTGACGAAGGTGTCGTTCATCAGGCTCAGGGCCTGGATGGCCGAGCCATCGGTCTTGCGGTCGTCATCGAGGCGGTTGCCGCGGGTGAAGCTGTTGAGGAAGGCCGCAGCCGCCCCGTTGCCGTCGGGCAGATTGCCAGTCTCGGGCAGCTGCATGGCAAAGCGCACCTGGCGCAGCGAGCGATCGGTATAGAGCGGCGCCGTGGGCTCGAGCACGTTGTAGGTGGGCAGGATGTTGCTCGTGGTGGCCACCGCGTCGTGGATCTCCTCGGCCATCAGCCGGCGGACGAGCTTGCGGGCGAAGGTGGTCTCCCACGTTGGGTTCCACGTGCCGGTGTAGCGGGAGCTGAGCTGATAGGTCTCCGAGTTGGTGATGGTGCGCATCAGCCACTTGAGGTCGTAGTTGTTGCGGCGGAACAGGTCGGCAAGGTTGTTGAGCAGCGCGGCGTTCGAGGGCTGCAGCGTCCAGATGCCCTGCGGCGGGTTGTCGGGGTCGAGGCGGGCCGGGTCAAACTGGTCGAGCGGCTCGACCAGCCCGCGACCCATCAGCGCGGCCCAGATGTAGTTGACCGTCGCGCGGGCAAACTGGAAGTCGCTCGTGATCATGCGGGCGGCGGCGTCGCGGTAGTTCTCGCCCCGGCCCGGAGTCTCGCCGGTGAACATGTACTTGGGCGTCACCGTGTTGCCCAGCCCATCGATCGGTGAGCGCGCGGGGCGGTTGCCGGTGGTGGTGTTGAGGGCGTAGTCGGTGCGGTTGGTGTCGTTGAGCGCGTAGTAGCGCAGGTTGGGGTTGGTTGCCGGGTCGGGGCGCGTGGCGGCGAAGTTCAGCCGCGAGAAGAAGGAAGCCATGCCCCAGGCGTCAGAGCGCTTCGCGTTGCGGCCCCAGAGGCTCAACTGGTCGAGATGGCCACGGCCGTTGTGGCAGAGCACGCAATTCATGTGGCTGATGCCGAGGAAGGTGCCCACTACGTCGGCGGCCATCTGGTCGTAGTCGTCCTGGTTGGGGCCACCGTTGGTATCGCTGCCGATCAGGAAGTTGCCAGTGCCGTCGTCGAAGGTGTTGCGCGACTTTGAGGCGATCAGCTCGCTGGCCATCTGGTTGTAGGGCTTGTTGGCCTCAAGCGAGGCTTTGATCCAGCGGTAGAACGCGTTGCGACCGGCATCAAAGCGGGGCGTGACGTCGGAGTTGCGCGTGTTGCGGTACATGTCGCCGAAGTACATCGTCCACTTGTCCACCCACTCGGGTGAGGCGAGCAACTGATTGACGAGCTCGGCGCGCTTGTTGGCCGAGGTGCTGGTGGTGAAGGCGATCAGCGCGTCGTAGGAAGGCACGCGGCCGGTGAGGTCGAGATAGACGCGGCGGGCAAACTCATAGTCGTTGGTCTTCTCGGCCGGGGCGATGCCCTGCTTCTGCAGCTCAGCGAAGATCGCGTTGTCGACCGGTGAGTCGCTGGCCGAATCCTGGAACTGCTTGGTGCGGGTGCCTACCGGGACGATCTCGGTGATACGGAGCCGGGTGACTTCGTCGGTGAGGCGACTCCGCCAGAATTGATCCCGTTTTTGCGTTGCGTATTTTTCATGATCAACGCCGAAGAATGTGCACTCTGAATGATCTGGAAGTTCCACCTGGTCCTGCAATGGCGCAGACAGGCAAACAAAAGCCAAAAACAGATATTTCATCTGGTCCCCTCAATCCTCTCTAACACTTCGGCAGAAAGAAGTTGCTACTCAAGAGACAATAAGAGTTGGCTTTGCGTGTCCAGGATTTTTTTGCCGCGCGCGGCATCCTTTCGAAGGTCCATCCCAAGTTCGAGTTCCGCGAGGGGCAGCTTGAGATGGCGCGCTCTGTCGCGTCCGCGCTCGAAGAGCACCGCCACCTGGTTGTGGAGGCGGGAACGGGCACGGGCAAGACGATGGCATACCTGATTCCGGCCATTCTGAGCAACAAGCGTGTCATCGTTTCCACAGGCACGAAGAACCTGCAGGAACAGCTCTTCTTCAAGGACATCCCGCTGTTGGAGCAGGTGTTTGGCCGCCCGTTGAAGGTGACCTACATGAAGGGTAGGTCGAACTATTTATGCCGGTCTAAGGTGGAAGAAGCAACCCGGCTCGAGAGCGCCTGGCTCGATGGCATGCAGGAGGTGAATGACTTCCGCATCATCCGCGACTGGATGGGCATGACCGAGATGGGCGACCGCAGTGAACTCAAGACCCTGCCCGAGCCATCAGGCGTGTGGATGAAGCTCGATGCGCGACGCGAGCGGTGTACGGGCCAGAAGTGCAACTACTTCGACAACTGCTTTGTGACGGCGATGATGCGGCGGGCGGCGGATTCGGACGTGATCATCGTCAATCACCACCTGTTCTTTGCCGATCTGGCCGTGAAGCAGGAAGACTTTGGCGGCATCATCCCGCGCTATGACGCGGTGATCTTCGATGAGGCGCACGAGATCGAGGACGTGGCGGGGCAGTACTTTGGCACATCGATCTCAAACCTGCAGGTGCAGGAGCTGACGCGCGACATTCTGGATCTGGCGCGGCGCAAGGACTTTGCCACGGCCTCGTTTGAAGACATTGTGCGCAGCGTGGTGGCGAGCTCGGAGCGGTTCTTCGGGTTGTTTGGCGAGGTGGAGGGGCGGGCGAGCTTTCGCGAGCATGACGAGTTTCTCAGCAACTTTCGCGAGCAGTATGGCGAGGTGCTGACGGCGCTTGAGATGCTGGCGACGCAGTTGCAGCTGATCGAGGGCGCGGTGGATGAGACGATCCCGCTGCACCGGCGCACGAAGGTGTTGCAGGAGAGCATCAAGTTTTTTCTCGAGTCGCGGGACCCGAAGTATGTCTTCTGGGTGGAGAAGCGCGGGCGCATGACACAACTGCAGGCGACGCCGATTGATGTCAGCGCGATCCTCAGCGAGAAGCTGTTTGACGAGATTCCGAGTGTGATTCTGACCTCGGCGACGCTCGCGGTGGCCGGGGAGTTTGAGTTTTTGAAGAAGCGGCTGGGGCTTACGAGCGCGCGGACGATGGTGGTGGACTCGCCCTACAACTACCAGGAGCAGGCGCTGCTGTACATCCCGCAGCACATGCCAGACCCGCGCAATGCCGCGTTTACGGGCAAGGCGGCGCAGGAGATTGTGAAGATCCTCGAGATCACCGAAGGGCGCGCGTTCTGCCTGTTTACGAGCTACCAGCAGATGAAGGCCGTATACGAGCGGGTGGCGCTGCAGGTGAAGTATCCGCTGCTGCTGCAGGGCACGCGGCCGCGCAATGTGCTGCTTGAGGAGTTTCGCTCAACGCCGAACGCGGTGCTGTTTGCGACAAGCTCGTTCTGGCAGGGCGTGGACGTGCAGGGGGATCAGCTCTCGTGCGTGATCATCGACAAGCTGCCGTTTGCCGTGCCGACTGACCCGGTGGTGCAGGCGCGGTCGAACCAGGTGCAGGAGATGGGCGGCAAGCCGTTCTTCGACTATCAGATCCCGCAGGCGGCGATTGCGCTGAAGCAGGGATTTGGTCGGCTGATCCGCTCGCGGGCCGATCGTGGCGTGCTCGCGCTGCTGGATACGCGCATCACGGCGCAGCGCTACGGGCAGATCTTCTTTGACTCGTTGCCCGATTACGGGTTCACGACGGATATTCTGGAAGTAGAAAGATTTTTTGGATGTACGAAGTGATCGTAGAGCAGCCGTTCTCGGCTGCACATTATTTGAAGGATTACCCCGGCAAGTGCGCGAAGGTGCACGGGCACAACTATCGTGTGCAGATCACGATTGAGGGTGAGGAGCTGGACAAGCTGGGGATGCTCGTGGAGTTTGAGGTGATCAAGCAGGCGCTGAAGCCGTGGATTGATCAGTTTGACCACGGGTTTTTGAACGAGATTCCGCCGTTTGACCAGATCAACCCGAGCGCCGAGAACCTGGCGAAGCACTTCTACACAGAAGTAACGCGCGCCATTGAAGGATCAACGGCGCGCGTGTCTTATGTTCGGGTGTTTGAAACGGAAAAGTGCTCGGCGGCTTACCGGCCGAAGTAGGCAGCGTTTTCCTGGGCGAAGCCAGCCCACTTTTCCGGCAGATCATCGAGAGCGAAGATGGCCGAGACAGGGCAAACCGGAACACAGGCGCCGCAATCGATGCACTCGACGGGGTCGATGTAGAGCATCTTCTCGCCTTCGAACTTCTCTGAATCCTTCTTCGGGTGGATACAATCCACGGGGCAGGCGTCAACACAAGCGGTGTCTTTGGTCCCAATGCAGGGTTCAGCAATAACGTATGCCATAACCCAACAGATTAACATGACCCGGGGCTAGAGCCATTTCTTCAGGAAGGGCCAAACGAGGGAGCCATGGAACTCATGGCCGCCATCGAAAGTCTCGAAGGCAAAGCGGTCTTTGGCCTTGAGCTTTTCGTAGACAAGAGCAACGCGAGCGGCGGCGCGGCGGCTGATCTCGACGGGCAGGCCCTGGTCGTTATTGCCGATCTGCAACTGCAGCGGCCGCGGGGCAATCAGGGCGGCGATCTCGGCGGTGCGGAGGTCGTAGGGACGGCCTTCGATGGTGGCGGGCGAGAGCGGCGCAATATCGGCAAAGCTGCCTGAGGCGACCACCACGCCGATACGCGGCTCGAGGGCGGCGGTATAGAGCGAATAGTAGCCGCCATAGCTGAGGCCGATCATGGCGATGCGTCTGGGGTCGATCTCGGGGCGCTTGACCAGCTCGTCGAGGACCAGCGATATCTTGCGCACTTCAACAGCGAAGAGACTTGAGCCGACCGAGCGGAACTTCTCATCGAGTTGCTTGCGGACGTCTGGCGGGATCGTGGTGCCGTTGTTGCGATCGCCGAAGGGGTACATGACCGTCCAGGGCGCGAAAACAACGTAGCCTTCGGCCACGGCGCCACGCACCTGATCCTTGTAGTTGCTTGCGCCGTTGAAGGTAGCGCTCTCGGGCGTGCCGCCGCCACCGTGTTGGCTAATGACAAGCGGGGCGCGGCGGGCGGCGAGCTTCTTGGGGACGATGTAGAGGCCGTAGGCATCCATCTGGTGTGAGACGGGCAGGAAGAGGCGGTAATAGGTGGCCACGGCGTCTTCGCCCGTGCGCTCGAGCCGTAGCGGGCCACTGACGGCGAGGGGCAGGGCGGGATAGCCAAGGCGGTGGCGCAGCAACTGCTGGTCGGCATGGAGATTCATCTGCTGGTAGAGCTGCTCGCGCAAGGCGAAAGTGTCGCTGAGCTTTTCCTCATACAGCTGTTGGCCGAACAGGAGCAAGGGCAGAAAGAGTCGCGCTACGATCATGGGGTCCAGTATATGAGCACAGTGGTTTTCTTCTTTACCGGTGGCACGATCTCGATGAAGGTGGATGAGCAGCGGGGTGGGGCGGTGCCCGCGCTGAGCGGAGAGGAGATCCTGGCGCATGACGCGGGGCTGAGCGAGCTGGCGCGCGTGGAGGCGGTGAATTTTGCCCGGCTGGCGGGGCCGCAGATGACACCGCGGCACATGTGGGAGCTGAGCGAGCAGATCGCGAAGACGCTTGAGCGTGATGATGTCGCCGGGGTGGTGGTAACGCATGGCACGGATACGCTTGAGGAGACGGCGTTCTTTCTCGACCTGCGGCACCGGTCAGACAAGCCAGTGGTGGTGATCGGAGCCATGCGGAACGCCTCGGAGCTGTCCTATGACGGGCCAGCGAATGTGCGGGCGGCATTG
>CAZBTA010000127.1:0-14696 GCA_964494515.1 uncultured Bryobacter sp. | reverse complement strand
GCAGTGTAGCCAAAGCCGACGGCCCGTGCGGCACGATGCCGCACGGGTTTGCGACTACTGGCGACCAAAGGTGGCGAGAGATCCTGATGTTGCCACCAGGAGCAGGATTCGAACCTGCAAGACCATGTACTCCCGCCGGGCATTCGCCAGCATTTGGGGATTGGAGCCGACCAAAGGTTTGAAGAGACGGGACAATTTGAAAGTTGTAGTCCCTTCAAGATTCGGCTCTGGCCCCCAAAGCGTTTCAAGAGAGCGCGTTGATCTCGCCGACCCAATGCGCCGGGGCCATGGAGCCCGTGGCGAAGGAGTGGATGAGAGCGAAAACGCTGTCAGAGAAGCCACCAATGTTGAGAATGTCTTCACGCTCGACGACCTGCGAGTTGGCGTAAGGCTGGATGTCGAGGCAGACGAGACGCGCTTGCGGATTGCGCCGCTTGAAGCGAAGCCACTCGGACATCATGCCGGTCTCGACGGTTGACTGTGCGCCCATCCAGGACTGGTTATCGGATATGTAGATGACCAGATCCGCCGTGGCGTGCCGCTGGTTGAGCTGCTCGAGCGGGGCGGCGCAGTTGGTGCCACCACCACCGCAGGCGGCAAGCTGGTTCGCGTTAGTCATGATGCTATCGCGAGCATTGAGACGCAGCGGAACGACCTGTTCGGCAAAGGGCAGCACGGTGGCCGATGGGTTATGCCGCAAGACCGCCGCCGCAACCAGCGCCGCAACATCGATACAACGAACGGCGCTGGTGGAACCTTCGCGATGACCGGTGACAGGGCTCGCCATCGAACCCGAGACATCGGGGCAAACCACGACCGAGCCGGTGAGGGCCGGGACGTGGGAGACGGCGATCTCCATGGCGTCCTGCAGGGCATCGGTGACAACGCTGGGGACGGCGAGGTCCGCATGGCGCGCGGCCACGAGTAACTGATACGGGAAGACACGGGCGCGGCGGATCTCGGTGGCATCACGCAAGCGGGCCGCGATGAGATGGGTGGTCTCCGCATCGGTGAAGACGCCGTGGCGGGCGAACGTGTTGAGGTTCATACGCGTGGTCTGCCAGGAGGCGTGGCGCGCGATCGAAAGCCAATCGTTCTTGCTCAATGGGAGAGACGTGAGCATGTTGAATGGGAGATTGGGCACCTCGAGCGTGTCGCCCGACTTGAACTGTTCGTAGTGCTGCACGAGGGGCGGCAGGGCGGCAGCGTCGTGCGGCTTCGAGAGCAGATAGCGATAGAGCGCTTCGCGAGCGGGCGAAGTGGGGCGAGCGTGCGCGAGGCGGATGACATCGCCTAGCGAAGGACGCTGACCGACGCTTGCGGTGAACAGGGCGGCCTCATCGCGAGCGGCGAGCCACTCGCGGAGGAGGCGGCGGGGCGCGGTGCCGAAGGAGCGACGACCGACGAGGCCAGAGCGCATGATCTGCACGTAGGTGCGCAACATGCGGGGCGAATCGATGACGCGGCGGAACACGATCTCGTGCAGGCGCGCGTCTTTGGTGGCCAACCAGGCACAGAGCAGAGCGGGCATGTCCTTGAGGTAGGCGCGCTCACGGCTGTAGATGGCGACGCGGGCGACATAGTCGGGCTCGAGCGACTGGCAGAGAGCGAGGACCTTGTCCAACTGCTCTTTGGCATCGGCGTAGAACGTGCGATTGAAGCAACCGGTGGCGGCGTACTGAGCCAGCGCGTGACGGGGCTCGAGAGCGTAGGCGGGGGCGCCGGCTTCGTTGGTGGCGCGGGTGGCGAAGGAGGTGAAGAGTAGAGTATTGGCCATCGGTTGGTGCCTTTCTGCCTGAGAAGAGTGCACGGGGGATGCCAAAGTGTATGTGTTTGAAAATAAAAGAGCCTGCGCGGCAGGCGCGTCGAATCTGCACTTCTCGAGGATTAGTTTTTATCTTTTAAGATAAGCCTCTGAAGATTTTTATTAAGCCGGTCTTCGTGACGCGCCCGCACTGCCGCGAACACTTGCTGAGACGGAATTGCGCGGAGAGGATCTGCGTTCATGGCGTCGCAAACGGCAAGGACTTCCTCGCGTAGCCATTGCTCTGTGGCCTCGTCGTGTGCTCTTCGCTTGTTCACCTTTGCCATGAGATGTCGCTCCTTGGGGTTGATTTCATAGTATTGCGCTCATCGATGCGGAGGGGCGACTCAAGACAGCACCAATTCGCGATGGCGAGGGCCATGGCCAGGTCGGCGTGGGAGCCTTTGCGGTGGCGGGCGGTGATGGTGGTGTGGCGGGTGCGGGGGTTGGTTGTGTAGCGGAGGCTTTGGAGTTGGGCGGTGAGGATGTCTTTGTTGGGGAGATTGGGGACGGGGGTGAGCTGGCGGGATTCGATTGCTTTGACTAATGCCTCAATGAGTTGGGGCTTGGGGACGTGGAAGAGGGTGATGGGGAGGGTGGGGTGCTCGAGTTGGCGTGGTTTACCCGTGGCGGTGAAGGTGATGCCGATCAGTTGGACATCCTGGGGGAGATGTTGGTGGAGGATCTCGAGGGTGGGACGGCCGAGACCAGTGGCATCCGCGATGAGCGTGAGGCGGGCTGAGGGGTGGGCGGCGGCGAAGCGCTGGAGCGCATCGCTCACCGCAAGGGCGACATCGGTGTAAGCCGTGCCGAGGGGGAAGATGCGGGTGGAGAGAATTTGCCAGTGGTGAGGCTTGGTGGTGGCGATCAGGACCAATGCGGAGGGATCGGTGGTTTGGCCGAGGTCGAGGCCGAAGCGGGCTTCCAGGATGCGGGGGTGGGACATGGCTAGAGCTCGAAGCGGAATGGATTGTGCTGGCCGAACTGGGTGTCGGTGAAGAAGGTGGCGAGGCGATCGCGATCGAAGACGGCGTTGTCATGCGAGAGGAATTCGCAAAGGTATTCCTGCCGGAAGAGGCGCTCGGAGAGGAGGCGGCGTTCTTCATCGAGGAACGTGGTGGCGATACGGGGACACTCGGTGGCGGGGACGGTAATGCGTTGCCAGGGGAGATGGCTCGACCAGGCGCGGTGGAAGAAGCCCGCGTCGCCATTGGGCGTGGACATGATGAGCAGCGCGGCATCTTCGGCGGCGGCGAGGAAGGGGCGCACGGCATAAAAGAGCGAATCGCGAACGTAGGCGGCCTCGTCGACGATCATGAGCGAGATGTTGGAGTAGCCGCGGATGGTGTCGCTCGAGCCGGGGAGCGCGAGGATGCGCGAGCCGTTGGGTAATGTCAGTTCCTTGCGGGCGGCCAGCGTGGGGGCAACCGGGCAGAGGGCGGCGAAGTGGCGGACCTTGCGCATGAGCTCGGTGGACTGGCGCAACGAGGGGGCGATGATCACCGTCTCGGAGGCGGGGCGGAAGTGGGCGTGGTAGAGCGCGCGGATGGCGGCGGTGGTGGACTTGCCCCACTGGCGGCAACAATTGACGAGGATGCGGCGGTGGGCCGTATTAAGGACCTGCGACTGGTGGTGATCGGGGGTGAAGCCAAGCGTCTCGATGGCCCACTGGACGGGATCTTGTTGCAGGCGGCGGCGTGGACGCAAGGGTGGTGAGAGAGGTGAGGATTTGAAATGGTTGCCGAGCGTGAAGCTGGTCATGAGTGGCAGTTACCTCCGGGGAGGAGTGTGGCATGGCGGGGCAAGGCAAATGCGGCGGACACGACGCGCAGGGAATGAGAAAAGCACCTGTTATGTGGGGGATAGCGCGGGGGAGAGAAAGTTGAAAATTTGTGTGAATGGGAAAAGCACAAGGCCACCCGGATGAAGGGTGGCCTTGTGGGTTGAGTGTTGTCGGCGCGCCCTAGAAGGACAGGCGCAGGGAGAAGCGGATCTGACGCTCGCCACCAGCGGAGGTGATTTCACCAAAGCCGTTGTAAGAGCGGACGGAACCGTCGGCGTTACGAGTGAGGTTGGACACGTTGGCGCCGGGGTTGCCGAACTGGGGCGTGTTGGTGACACCGAACATTTCGGCGCGGAACTGGAGAGCAACGCGCTCGGTGACGGCGAACTTGCGGAAGAGGCCGGCATCGAGGTTGAAGACGCCGGGGCCACGCAGGATGTTGCGGCCCGAGGTGCCGAAGCGGACGTCGGTGATCGGGGCAAAGGCGTTGACGTTGAAATAGGGCTCGTTAACGCCGTGGCCACCGAGGATGTTGACGTTGTTCAGAATCTGATCGGCGGTCTGGGTGTTGCCCGGAGCGTTGAGCGAAGTGCCGGAGGCGGTGACGGTGAACGGGGTGCCGGAGGTGCGGCTCATGATCCAGTTCAACTGCCAGCCACCGAGCAGGAACGAGCGCATGCCGGTGGTGGCGTAGCGCTGGCCCTTGCCGAAGGGGAGCTCGTAGTTGCCGTACATCTGGAGGTTGTGCGTGCGGTCAAAGCCGGCGACGGCTTTGTTGCGCTGCAGCATGGGAACCCAGTTGAAGCTGAGACCACCGTCCTGATCGTCGGCGTAGTTGATGGCGCGCGAGAGCGTGTAGGACACGCCGATCGTGGAGCCAGCGAAGCGACGGCTGACGTTGGTGAGCAGGCCGTTGTACTGGGAGGTATTGAACGGCGTGAAGTAGTTGACGTTGGAAATGCGACCGAAGGCCGGGAAGAGCGCGCGGCCGTTATTGCCGCCGCCGGGGCCGGCGGAGTTGATGTTCTGGATGACCGTCTGGCGGATGCCGCGCGAGCCGACGTAACCGGCCTGGGCGTTGATGCCCTTGCCGAGGTCGCGCTGGATGGTGAGGTTCCAGGACTCGATGTAGCCGCGATTGAACTTCTGCGGGAAGGTGGTGGTGCCGACAGCGGGCGGGAGCGAGAAAACGCTCTGCGTGAGGTCGGGACCGACGAACTGGGGCAGGCCGGTGCGCAGACTGCCGGCAGCCGTAAAGGCGTTGGCGCCGGAGAACTGCGTGGAGATGGTGGCCGGGTAGGCGTCGCGCAGGTAGCGGAATGTGTTGGGATCGACGCTGATGCCGCCGCCGAGACGGATGACGGTGCGCTCGTTCATCTTGTAGGCGAAGCCGAGACGGGGAGCGAACTGGCCGTGGCCGGTATCGTAGCCGCCGCGGTAAACCTTGTCGGTGTTGGGATCGTAGCGTTCGCCGTCCCAGTGGTCGCGACGGGGAGCGCGGTAGATCTCGTAACGGATGCCGTAATCCATGGTGAGCTTGCGAGTGATCTGCCAGGAGTCGCGGATGAAGAAGCCGTAGCTGGGCATGCGGACAGTGGCGGGGTTGAGGTACTGGATGTCCTTACCCATGGCGGTGGGCAAGCCGAGGAGGAAGTCGGCGTAAGAGTTGAAAGCAGTGGTGGCCGGACCGCCGTTGAGGGAGGTGACGCCACCGGAGAAGTTGAAGCCGCCACGGGGGCCGTTGGAGGCCTGGGGCTGGAAGTGGTTGATGTCGAAGCGGAGGTACTCAAAGCCGAAGCGGATGTTGTGAGTGCCGCGCGAGATGCCGACGTTGATGTTGGCGACGTACTGGTTGTCGCGGAACAGGAAGGGATTGGAGACGTTCGGATTGCCGAGGCTCGAGAACGTGTTGAACGTGAAGCGGGGATAGCCGCCCTGGAGCGGATCGTTGCCGTTGGTGCCGGGGATCTTGAGATCGTCGAGGCCGTAATTCTTGCCGATGTCGACGTTCTTGGCCGACAGGCGCAGACGCGTGTAGCCGAGGACACCATCGAGGATGATGCGCGGAGACAGCGTGTAGGTGCCACCGAAGGAGGCCGACTGGATGAGGCCGGGCGCGGTGCCGGGCTGGCCACCGTTGGTGGCGTCACCACCGGCGGCGCCGAGGGACGGAGCATCAAACACGAGCGAGGGCGAGAAGCTGTAGCGCGTGAAGAGCTGGAGCTTTTCGGTAGGCACGTAGTTGACCTTGAAGTCGGCGTTATCGCGGCGGAACTCATAGCTCGCGATGGCGAGGTAGTTATTGGGGAAGACGTTGGGCTGGTTGGCCTGCGGGATCAGGCTGGTCATCAGGGCCGAGGCCGGATCGATGAGGCTGGAGGGGATGCGGTTGCCGGGATAGGGCGTGCGGCCGGTACCGGTGGCCGTGCCGGTGGTGGGGTCGTAGAGGGTGGTGCCGGTGGCGGAGAAGTCACCGGTGCGCATGGCGGCGGTGGGCACGGTGCGCAGGGCCGAGGCGGCCTGGCGGCGGGTGGTGCGTTCCCAATCGGAGAAGAAGAAGAGCTTGTTCTTGACGATGGGGCCACCGATCATGCCACCGAACTGATTCTGGAGATTCTTGGGGGCGCGATTGGGGTCGCCCGTGCAGGCGTAAAGGCAATAGAAGTAATTGCGGGCCTTGAGGGCGGAGTTGTTGTGATATTCCCAGCCAGCGCCGTGGAACTGGTTGGTGCCGGACTTGATGATGACGTTGGTGGCAGCGCCGCCGGCCATGCCCTGTTCGGCGTCGAAGGAATTGGAAACGACGTTGACCGTCTCAACGGCTTCAACCGGAGGCACATAAGCGACAAGGCGCGGCAGCCAGGGGTGGGAGATGGTGGCGCCGTCGAGCTTGGTGTTGTTGGAAGACTGAGGCATGCCGTTGGCCTGAGTGGCCATGGAGCGCTGGGGGTTGCCGGAATCGGAGTGGACTTCAACGGGAGGCGTGAAGCCGGGGAGGATCTTGTAGAGGACCTGGAAGTTGCGGCCCTGCGAGTTGATCAGCGGGAGGTCGGCGATCTGCCGGGAGCTGAGCTGATTGTTGACGTCGGCGCGATCGGTCTGGAGGTTGACGCCGCTGGCGCCAACGGTGATGGATTCGCTGACCTGGGTGACCGAAAGGGTGACGTCGAGGCGGAGTGTCGAGTTGACCGTGATGTCGGCGCGATCAAGAACGCGGGAGGTAAAGGCCGGAGCCGAGACCGTGATCTTGTAAACACCGGGCAGCAGATCGCTCATGATGTAGCCGCCGCGATCGTCGGTAGTCATGGACTTGACGATGCCGGTGCCTTCGTTGCGGGCTTCGACTTTGGCGTTAGGAACAGCAGCGCCGGAGGAGTCGGTGATCGTACCGGAAAGAGAACCGTAGAGAGTTTGGCCGTGGACAGGGAGCCATGCAACCAGGGCAAGTAACAGGAACATGCGGACAGTGCGCATTCTAGACCTCTGATAGGGCCCAGGGTGAAGTAGTCGGCAAGGACGCCTGAGCCAAGTGGTGTGAATCGTATCACTCGGCCAGCAGGACAACAACGGAGGAAAAGCTTAATGAAGAAAGCCGGAGCGGGCTTTAGAGGCCAGGCTCCGGCTTTGGGTTTGAGACAGCGGATGACTACTGCGCGACAACGTTGGCGCGGTTACGGAACTGGCGGGCGAGCGTAGCCCACTTTTGTTCATCCTGGCTGTAGCGTGAAATGAGCTGATCGAGAGAATCCTCACGGTAGGGCCACTTCGTGGAGGCGAGATTAGGATTCGATTTCAGCCGCGCTAACTCCTGGCGGCAATTCTCGATCTTTTGATGGACAACGGAGGCCATCCTGTCGCAATGGAGAGCCAGAGCCTGAAACTCGGAGGGAGTTTTGGCTGTGGTTTTGAGGCTCTTCCAAGCCACCGGAGATCCGGAGGAAACGACAGCGTCGTTGGCTGCCACCCCCAATCCCACAGTGAAGAGGAAGAGTAACAACAGGGGTTGCATACTACTCTTTCCATGATGCAACAGCAGAGCTAGAAGATCAGTTTTAATCCGAACTGGAGGTTGCGCGGCGTGGCGGCGGACGTAATGGTACCGAAATTGGCGGCGCCGAGCGTGTTGCCGGGAGTACCAAAGCGAGGCGTGTTGGTGAACTGGAAGGCCTCGAAGCGGAACTGCAGGCGCAGGACGTCGGTGAACGACCAGGTGCGGAGGGCCGAGAAATCCCAGCCGAACTGCGAGCGCTGGCGGAGGATGTTGCGGCCGGCATTGCCGAGAGTGAAGGCGGCATTGCGCTGGAGGGCGGAGGTGTTGAAATCCTGCGCGAGTGTGCGCGTAGTGCCGTAGACATCGCCGATCACGTCGGGGCGGTTGACGACGTTGATGCTGCCGATGTTGGCCGGGTTGCCGGCGACGACGGCACTGAAGGGCAGGCCGCTCTGGGCGGTGAGGATGCTGCCGATGCTCCAACCGCCGATCACGGCCGAGACGGGGCGCGGCAGAGCGATGGAACGACCAAAGGGTAGATCGTACAGCGTGCTGACGACGTAGCGATGGGGGACGTCCTGATTGTCGATGGAGCGCTCGGCGCGGAGGTTGCGCGGATCCTGATAGCCGCAGCCAGCGGCGTTGCCCTGGGCGGAGCCACCACAGGTATCGCCAATCGCCTTGGAGAACGTGTAGCTGGTGAGCAGGGTGAAGCCGTTTGAGAAACGGCGCTCAAGCTTGGCCAGCAGGGCGTGATAGCTCGAGTTGCCGTCGTTGCGGTGGCTGTAGACCTCGGCAAGGGGCGAAGTGGTGATGCCGGTGCCGGGGATGACGAGCGAGGGGAAGAGACGCTTGGAATTGAGCGCGCCGGGACCGGGGGCGGAATAGTTGCCCTCGTACTGGCGCAGCAGATGCAGGCCGCGTGAGCCGGAATAGCCGACCTCGGCGAGCCAGTCGGCACCGAGCTGGCGCTGGATGTTGAAGTTCCACTGGTGGGCGGCGGACTGCCTGGGGTTGCGCTCATAGGAGCTGAACTGCAGGCCGGTGGCGCGGGTGAAATCGGTGGCGCCGGCGGGCGGGCCACTGGCGAGCAGGAGCGCGGGCGCGGTGGTGGAGCCAGCGAGCGTGACGCCATAGGCGAAGGGGGGATTGCCGATGAGGTGCTCGTTGTCGCCGAAGGGTTCCATGTAGGAATAGAACAAGCCGTAGCCGGCACGGAGTACGGTATTGGTATCGAGCCGGAAGGCGAGGCCGATGCGGGGCATGAAGTTGTTGGTGTCGGTTGAGATCAGCGACCGGGAAGCGCGAGAACCGTCGGCGGCGTAGACGAGGCTGGGGCGGCCGGGAGTCGAGTCGAGGTCGAAGATGCCCATCTTGTTGTAGCGCTCCACCCAGGGCGGCGAGAGCTCATAACGGACGCCGAGATTGAGCGTGAGGCGATTGGTGAGGCGCCAATCGTCCTGCGCGTAGATGCTGAAGTTGTAGGTACGCAACTGGACGTTGATGGGGGTGTTCCAATTCCAGGACTGGGCAAAGCCGAGGAGGAAATCGGCGGCGCCGTCGCCGGTGTACTGCGAGTTGAACGTGAAATTGCCAACGACGTTGCGCGAGCTGAGGATGTTGTTCTGGGAGCGGAGAATGCCGGCGCCGAACTTGAAGTTGTGGCGACCGCGGATGTAGGTGAGATCGCCGGAGAGTTGACGATTCTGCGAGTCGCGATCGACGGGGTTGAAACCACCGATGCCGAGCGCGCGATAGCCGGTGAGGCTGAACTGGGAGAAGCCGCCGGGCAGCGTGTTGTCGCCGCCACGGATGCCGTAGCGGGCATTGAGCAATTCGCCGCGGGTGGAGGCGGGATTGTCACGCTTGAAGAGGGCGAAGTTCCAACCCGCGCGCACCGAGAGAAGCAGGCTGGGGGAGAAGATGTGATTCCAGCCGGCGCCGGTGTTGTAGCCCTCGGTGATGTAGTCGAGATTGCCGCCGCCGTAGGCTGGCGCGGGCAGCGAAGGGGTATCGGGGACGAGGACGTCTTGCTTCGAAAGACGCCAGAAGAAGTTGTCGCGGCTGCCGACGTTTTGATCGATGCGGACGTCCCACTTGTCGACGTCCTGGATGCGCGGTGAGAGGTAGGTAAAGTTGGCGGCGAGATTGGCGTTGAGCGGGTTGGGATAGAGAGCGATCAAGCGCTGGGAGACGGGGTCGAGGCGGCTTGCGGGAATGACGTTGCCGGGGAACTGGGCGCCGCCGTTCTGCGGATCGTTGACGCGGCGGCTGAGCTCGCCAAAATCACCGGAGCGCATGCGCAGAGTGGGCACAGTGCTGACGATAGTGCTGGTTTCGCGGATGCGCGTGCCCTCGTAATCGCCGAAGAAGAAGGTCTTGTTGCGGCCGTCGTAGAGCTTGGGCAACAAGACCGGGCCGCCGATGGCGAAGCCGTACTGGTTGCGCTTGAAGGGGGGCTTGGCCGAGGTGGAGGGGGTGAAGAAATTGCGGGCGTCGAGCTTCTCGTTGCGGAGGAACTCGAAGGCAGCGCCGTGGAGCTGGTTGGTGCCGGACTTGAGCGTGAGATTGACGACGGCGCCCATGGCGCGGCCGAACTCGGCGGAGTAGGCGTTGGTTTGTACTTTGAACTCCTGCACGGCGTCGATGGAGGGCTGGACCATTTCGGCGCGGCGACCGGCGCCGGCGAGTTCGACCGAGTTGTTGTCGATGCCATCGATCAGATAGTTGTTCTGGGTGACGCGCTGGCCGCCGGAGCTGAAGCCACCAAAGCGGCTGCCGGCGGCAGTGGGCACGGTGCCGCTCGAGAGCAGGGCGAGATCGCCGTAGTAGCGACCGTTGAGCGGCATCTCGACGATGCGCTTGTTGTCGATGACCTGGCCGACGCTGCCCTCAACCGTGTTGAGTTGGAGAGTCTGGGCGGAGACTTCGACTTTCTCGCTGACGGCGCCGACTTCGAGGGTGAAATTGACCTCAAGGCGCTGATCGACGGCGAGGGAAACGCCCTTGCGAGTGATCTGCTTGAAGCCATCGCGGCTGACCTCGAGATCGTAGATGCCGGGGTTGAGCAGGGGGACCGTGTAGAGGCCAAGCTCGGCGCTGGAGGTCTCGCGGAGTTGGTTGGTGGCCACATTTTTGACGCGGACTTTGGCCCCGGCAACGGCAGCGCCGGTGGCATCTGTCAGGCGGCCATTGATCTGGCCAGACTGCGCGAGCATGACCCCGGCGAGAGGGAGAAACGTAAGGAGAGCGAGGCGGTGTGAATGGCCCTGAAGCTTGAGATTTCGAAAAATACTAATTCCCATCGATAAAGTAGAGATTAGGGAATGGAGGACAGAAAGTCAATATAGACGATAGATTTTATCGAGTATTGAGTCGCTTCTCGAGAGCGGTGGCGTACTGACGGAGATTGCTGTCCTGGCCGAAGATGTAGCGGGAGAAGATACGCATGATGGGCGGGTTTACGAAGCCGTCTTCGGTAATGGTGAGCGTGGAGCCGCCGGGGGACGGGGAGAGGGAATACGTCCAGGTCCCACCGAAATCGGCAGTAGCCGGGTCGGCGAGGATGCGGGTGACCAGGCGGGTATCTGATTGTTCCTGAACGACATAGGAGATAGGGCCGAAGGAGGTCTGCTCGGTAATGGTGGGGCCGGAGACGGCGATGGACTTGATGTAGGTGCGCCAGGTGGCGTGGTTGGCAAAATCGGTAAGCAGGGCCATCACCTGGGAAGGGGGCACTGGAAGTTGGAGGCGAACCTGGGAAGAATGCTCGCGCGGGATCGTGCGGCCCCAGAGGTAGAGCACGAGGGAGAGGGCTGTGAGGAGGGCGATACCGAGTAGGAGGAGTTTCACCGGGTGGCCTCCGCGAGGAGTTCGAGACCGGCGACGGCACGTTCGCGATCGGCGGGGGAGAGGCGATCAAGCACGGTGGCAAGGCGGGCGGCTTCGAGAACGGAAGTGTTGGACATCGCCTCGAGACCGGCGGCAGTGAGCAGCCAGGCGGCGCCGCGGGCATCGCCATCGGGAGTGACCCGTTGGACATAGCCACATTGCTCGAGCCACTGGAGCGCCTCGGTGCAGGTGGATTTGGCCAGGCCAAGGTGGTGGGCGAGTTCGGAGTGGGGGGTGGGCGTGGTGTCGCTCAAATGGGCGAGGAGCGAGGAATCGCGGGGGGAGAGTTGCTCAGTCGTAGTACGAGAGTTCTGGTGGCGCGTATGACAGGCGTGGTAGATGCGGGGGTAAGCGCGTTGAATGCGGAGAGTGGCCTCACGAACTTGCATGAGGACCATCGTAGAAAGGCGACATTCGTTCGTCAAAACGAACAAATTTGACACACTTTGTCCGCATTAGACGCTTCTTAGTATGAGGCCTTAAATTTGTGGAAGCATTTGCCGTAAAAGCCGGATATGTGGTGCTAGTGGTGGCACATCTTGCCATCCTCGCGCAGCACTGCGTCCGCTATCTGCTGTCCGATGACGGGCAGAAGTGTGCATACGGCCGAATCGGGCTGATGGTGATGGGCGGAGTGTTGAGTGTGGGGTGTTTGTGGGCCGGAGTGCAAGCCGTGGCGATGCGCGGGGACTGGTATACGGGTGGGGGCTATCAAGTCGGCGCGATCGTGATCTACGGCGTGGCGGCGATGGCGGCGGGGCTGATGTTTCCCGGATCGACGCTGAAGAATCTCGAAGGTTGATCCGTTTGGGGCGCTGAGATCGCCTGTCAGGGTGGAGCGAAGATAATGACCATCCTGTTGATCCTGCTTTATGTCCTGGTGCTGACCGTGCAATTTGTCGAGACGGGCATTCTTTTCTGGATGACCTTTGGCGATGGAGTAGCGCGCAAGGAAGGCACGGAATTGCTGGCGATGGCGGTGGGGGCGCTGGTGAGCGTGGGGATGATGTTGTGGTCCCTGCAGATGGGGATGAGCGCGGGGCGATGGGGCATGGCGATCGGGCTGAGCGCGGCGGGTGCGGTGGCATATGCGCTGATTGCGTTTTTGTCATTTATGTTCTTTGCGAAAGTGCACTGGCAGTAGGGGGAATCCGCTCATCCGGTGAAGCGGCCCGCTCATGAGAATTCCCTAGGCATTTGCAGAAAGTGCGCCTAGTCTGCAAGTTGTATGAAAAGCTTCAGGCGCGTTTTCTCGTCCAGCCTGCTGTTGATGGCGCTGGCCAGTGGGCATCCAATTTGGGCACAAACCATACTGCAGGGCAAAGTAACGGACCCGCAGAAGAATGGGATTTCGGCACGGCTGAGCCTGTATGCGCCGGGGACGTTAACACCGTTAACAGCGACAACCAGCGCGGGGGGCGACTACAAGTTTGAAGGGTTGCGCGAGGGGCAATACACGGTGGAAGTGGAGGCGACGGACTTTCGCCGGGTGACGCGCGTGGTGAAGGTGGGCACGACAGCGGCAACGGAGAACTTTGAGCTGAGTCTGGCGGGGCTGACGCAGACGGTGGTGGTGACCGCGACGGGCGAGGCGCAGACGATTGACCAGACAGCGAAGGCGATCACGGTGGTGAGCGCTGAGGAAATCAACGACCGCAATGAGTACAGCGTGAGTGAGATCCTGCGGAATGTGCCGGGGGTGCAGTTGCGAACGCTGGGTGGGCCGGGGGCGCTGACACAAGTGAGAATGCGCGGGCTGCGGCCGGATGCATCGGCGGTGCTGGTGGACGGCATGCGGTTTCGGGATCCAACCACGACGCAGGGTGACAGCTCGAGCTTTCTCGCGAACCTGACGTTTGTGAATGCGAACCGGGTGGAAGTGATGCGGGGCAGTGGATCATCGCTCTACGGGACAAACGCCGTGGGCGGGGCGATCAATGTGGTGAGTGATGAAGGTGGCGCGCCGGCGCATGGCATGATCCAGGCCGAGGGGGGTGGGCTGGGATTCATGCGGGGGCGGGCGACGCTGTCGGGTGGGTTTCAAAAGAACCGGCTCACCTACTCACTGGGCTTTACGCATCTGAACGTGCTGAATGGCGTGGACGGCTATGACCAGAACCGGTCGAATGGCGGGCAGGCGTTTGTGCGCTACAACCTGACGGAGAAGACGCGGGTGTCGGGGCGATTCTACGGGGCGCGTGATTTTCTGATGTCGAATATCGCGCCGACAACAACGGGTGTGCCGGCGGCGAACTTTCCGGCGACGGGGCTGATCAACGCGATTCCGCTCGCGCCGGAGCAGGTGTTGAATCTGGTGAATGGCCGGCCGGTGACATATGGCAATGCGACGTACATCCCGGGGCGCAATGATCCGGATAGTCGGCGGGCGTCGAAGTTTACGACGACGGCCATGCGGTTTGAGCATCAGTTCAGCAATGCGCTGAGCATGCAGGCGAACTATCAGTTTCTGACCACGGACCGGCTGTTTATGAACGGGCCGGGCGGGACGGGTTCGCAGCCGGCGGCATCGAGCATTACGAATCCGGGCGGCAACATCCATAACGTGGATGTGCGCCTGAATGTGCGGCCGACGCGGTGGTATTCGGTGAGCGCGGGTTATGAATTTGAGCGTGAGTTTTTCAACGACAGGCAAAACAACCAACTGCCAGCGCCGCGGACGATCCTGGTGAATGGGCGCACGGCGCAGAATGCGAATGCCGCGTTTGTGACGAATCAGATCATGCTGCTCGAAGACCGGCTGCAGATCTCGCTGTCGGGCCGGGTGCAGGACTTCCGGCTGGCGACGCCAGAATTTCAGGCGCAGGGCGTACGCAATGTCTATGCGGGCTTGCAGTTGCCGAACCCGCCGCGCGCCTGGACGGGCGATGCGAGCGTGGCGTACCTGATCCCGAAGACGGGCACGAAGTTGCGCACGCATATTGGAAATGCCTATCGCGCGCCGGCGCTGTATGAGCGCTTTGGCGGGGGATTCGCGGTGAATCAGGTGACGGGCATCATCAGCTTTACGCCGTATGGCGATCCGCGGCTGTCGCCGGATCGCTACAACACGTATGACTTCGGCATTGATCAGTATCTGGTGAAGTCGCGGGTGCGCGTGTCGGCGACGTACTTCTACAACCGCATCAAGCAGCTGACGGCGTTTGATTCCTCGGGGCGTATCCAGCCGGCGAATGATCCTTACGGGCGCACGAGCGGTTATCTGAATG
>CAZBTA010000126.1:0-14701 GCA_964494515.1 uncultured Bryobacter sp. | reverse complement strand
GCGGTGCGCAACCTGAGCCTGATGAAGAGCAAGGACGCCACCGATTATCTGGCGGAGTTGCTGAAATGATGGCTCTGGCGCTGGCGGCGCTGCTGAGCGGGGCGGCGCCGAATAGCGTGAAATATGTGGGCTGGGAAGTGGCGATGCCACCCGGCAGCGGCAGCGTATGCGGCTGGGATGGGGTCACGATCCGGGAGAAGCTGCTGCTTGACGGACCGCGGCGGCTGCGGATCCTGGTGGAAGTAGACCACGGCAAGGTGGGCAAGATACGACTGGCGACCGAGGACTGCACGGTGGAGCCGGGCACGAAGGAACTGGTGATGTTGCCCCAGGTGAGCGCGGCCGATAGCGCGGCGTACCTCTATGAGCGGGGTGACGACACGAGCATGCTGGCCTTGTCGCTGCACGATGATGCAGCGGGTGTGGAGCGGCTGATTCTGGCGGCGCGAGACCGCCAGAATGAGAAGCGACAGAAGCGAGCGTTCTTCTGGCTCGCGCGATCGAAGAACCCGCGGGCGGAAGCATTCATCGATCGCATCCTGCGTTAGCCACCGGACTGGACTGTCGCGAACTGCAAGGGTTCGCGACAGTCGAGGTTATAGAGGTTGAAGTGGTCGAAGGCCCAGAAGTTGATGACCGGGATGCCCTGGCCCTTGGCTTCGAGATATTCCTTCTGCCAGGCCGAGCCACCGCGGAAGACGGGGACGAGGTAGCGGATGGAATCCTTGGGCCAGCCGAGCACGATGGGGAACTCGATGGCGGTGCGGCTCAAGTCGAGGGAGCGAGACCAGGCGCCGAAATCGAGAGCTTCCATCTTGATGGTGTCGAGCCCACTTGAGGCTTTGGACGAATACTCGGCGGGGAAGTTGACGAAGTTGTTGAGCGGGCCACCGAGCTGATGGACCCCGGCGGGCGTCGGGTGGTTGACGTCGTAGGGGTAGAGCAACTCGAATTTAGCCGTGGGGTGAGCCGCGGCAATGTGGGCGCGCAGGGCGGCGATGTGATCGCGGAGGCGATTGCGCAGGAAGATGGCGTCGGCGCTTGAGTTGACCGTGGGGTCATCGGTGGGCCGGCGGAAGATATGCAGGGGCCGGCCGAGCGTCGAGAGCGCGAGAGCAGTGGTCTCCGCATCGTAGAAGGCCATGCCACCGGTGGGGTTGGTGGTGGGGTTGTAGTTGGTGAAAAACCACCAGAGAAATTCCCCGAACTGGATGGATGGCGTGAGGCCGGCGGCGGCCTGGATATCGGCGATCTCGAGATAGACCTCTTTCTGGAAGTCGCGCATGGCGGTGTTGAACGTGCAGTGCGTCGAGCTCAAGCTTGCGAAGCCGACATCGGTGATGACAGGGGCGCCATTGGGATAGACGGCGGCAAAGCCGGCGGGGGGATTGACCAATTCCATGGAGCAGGCGATGGTGAGCTCGCGGCTGCGCGCCGCGGCCTGGGCGCAGAAGTCGGCATGCCAGTCGCGCGCGGCGCGGTTAAGCGGCGGGGACTGGGTGGTGTCGATTTCCCACTTGCCGGGCACGCCGCCATCGAGCGAGCCAGTGAGCGAGGCTGAGCCGGTGGTGGACTCGACATCGACGCTAATGCTGAACGCGTAGGCGGGCATGGGCGAGCGGTTGACGATGGTGAGCACGTTGGCGCTGGCGGTGGCGTAGACGCCGACCAGATTCTCGTTGATGAAGAAGGCGAGGTGTTTGGCAATCAGGGCCGGGGACTCGCCAGGGAAGACGGTCTTGCCGGCGGGGCTGCCGCCGATGTCGAGGATGATCTGATCGCCCGCGGCAAAGGAACCATTGAGCGTGACAGTGGCCGTGGGGATGGTGGCGTTGACGCGCTTGCGCTGGTTCCACCAGAAGACGCCCATGTACTCGTTCATGGGGCCGGCAAAGCCGAGCTGGTCGAGGATCCAGTGGGCGCGGGCCGGGGGCAGCTTATAGGTATGGTCGGTGGAATAGTCGAAGGCCGGCGAGGCATGCGCGCGGGCCGGCAGCGGCGTGGGGATGCTGGTGGGCACGACGGCCTCGAGAAAGTCGAAGTCGAAGTTGCCCGCGTTCTTGAGCGTGATGACGACGGTGTGGCGGCCAGCAGGGACGGCGGAACGCAGCCGGCGGCGCGTATAGATGGGCGCTTCGGCGGAGACGGCGAAGTTGTGTTCGGTCTCGGTGTCGCCATCGAGGCGGACGCCGACGAGGCCACGGTCGGCAAACAGGGTGGTGCCGATGTAGAGATCGTGGGTGGAGTTGCAGGAATAGAAGACCTCGACTTTGGCGCCGGTGTCGGCGGTGCGGCGGGCGAAGGAGCCGGAGTAGAAACCTGTCCAGGGATGCCAGATGCCGGTGTACTTGCACCAGGAGGAATCCTCTTCGACACGCACGGAATCGGGGCCAGCGACCTTGAGCTCGCGCTTGGCGAGAGGACCGGTGAGGGCCCAGTTGGTGTAGGTGGCTTGCCACTCGGTGTCGGTGAGCGGGGCGCCGTCGGGAACCGGGGGCGCATAGGTGAACCACATCTGACGGATGGCGGGGATGCCAAGGGCCGAGAAATCGAGCGAGATGCGCCAGACGCAATCGGAGTCGCCGCCGGTGAAGGAGGCGAAGTATTGGCCGGTGGCGAAGTTGGTGGCGGTGGTGGCCATGAGACGGGTGCTCGAGGCGACCGAGTACATGGTGATGGCGTTGCCATCGACGCCGGGCGCGGTGGACGTGATGGTGAGCACGCCGGCGCTCGCGCTGGCCGAGAGGGGCAGCGTGATCTGGAGGCCGGTCCAGTTGACGCCGTTGATCTGGGAGGCGAGATTGGCGGCGATGGTCTGGGGGCCGATGTCGCGCAGGGCGAAGGTGGTGGCCGAGGCCGAGCTTGAGATGTTGAGCACGGTATTCGTGTCGGACTTGGCGCGGAAGTTGACCTGGAAGGCCGGCCCGGTGACGGCGGCGAGATGGGGCGAGAGATTGACGATCTCGGCCATGCGCGCGTTGACCGTGTAGAGCGTGTCGCCAGCGATCTCGGTGTAGGTGTAATCGGTGCCATTGACCGTGAGGCGGTGGACCGTGCCGGGGCCGCCCGAGTTGAACGCGTAGGCGCACTCGACGGGATCGGCGACCTGGTAGGAGAAGGCGAAGTTCATGTACCAGAGGGTGACGGTGTCGTACTGCTTGAGGCCGTCGTCGGCAATGGTGAACTGTGTGGTGGCCTGGGTGTGCGAGCCGGAGACAAGCGTGGCGTGGTCGCTCAAGCGGATGCGCGCGGTGGTGTTGTCGGCCTTGATGACGTCGAGATAGGGCCAGTCGATGGTGGCGTAGCGCGGGGAATGGAGCGGGCGCAAGTTCTCATAGTGGACATCGAAGGTGAGCGTGAGGCCGGAGAAATCGAAGTCCGGCAGGTACTTGATGCGCGAGTGTTCGTAGAAATTGTCGGCGTCATAGAGGACGAGGACGGCGAAGTCGGCGGCATCACGGAAGACTCCACTGACCTTGAAGGAGTCGGCGGTGGCCGAGTGCATGGCGGCAGCGGCGCCGAAGGCATCGAAACCGCGCAGTTGCATGGTGCGATTGGGCTGAAGTTTGAAGATGGATTCGGGCATGGGAGGTTACTCGGCGATGGGATTGGGTTCGTTTCGTTTGGTTTCCCGAACGGGGCGGCCGGTGCGGGCGGCTTCGGCGTAGACGATGCTGACGGCGGTTTCGGGGAGTGAGTAGGTGCGTGATTTGGCGTGCATCAGCCGGGACAGCGGCGCTGAAACGGGAACGGTGACGTTGGAATTGAACTCGTGGGTGATTTTGTCCTGGACGACGACGGCGTGATAGCGATCGGCCTGGAGCTCGCGGAAGAGGGCGAGGGCTTTGTTGGCGCTCTGGGTATGGGCGCGGTAGTAGCGCGAGGCGGAGCGGAACTGGCGATTGGCGGCCTCGTCGGCGGGGTCGGCGAGGAGTTTTTCGACGGCGCTGGCTTCGAGAGCCTGAGCACGTTGGGCCATGAACTGGGAGAAGGCGAACTGTTCGAAGTAGACGGACTCGAGGGCGGAGCCGGGGCGCATGTCGGCCTCGAGGGCGGCGCGGAAGGCGGCGTACTCTTCGCGCGAGGCAGCCGGGAAGTGCTGGATGCTGACGGCGGAGAGCCCGTGACGAAGGGCGTTGCCGCTCGAGGAATGTTTGCCGGCGGGGGACTGGGGGCCGGTGGAATGCTGGGCGTTGAGGCGGTTGGCCTCGATCTGTTGCTGGGTGGACATGGCGGCGAATTCCTTCGTTGCTTGAAATAAAAATGGCGGGCGCTGGCACTCCACAAGGAAGAGAGCCAGCCCCGCCTGAAACGCCCTCACAGTAGCATCGCGGAGTGGGTCGGCTTGGGGGGTGTGGTTGCAAGTGATTCAAAAGAATGGAGATAGAGTTTGAAAATAATTGGAATGGGTTTTCGGGGGGTGGCTAGAGATAGTTGTTGTGATTAGGAAAAAAGTGTGTTATTTCTAAATAAGGATGTTGATGGAAGAGAGGATTGTCGAGAGGATTGAGCGGCTCAAACCGGGTAAAGGGTTTGTGCCGAAGGACTTTCTCGACATTGCGACGCGTGGCAGCATTGACGTGGCGCTGGGCAAGATGGCGAAGGCGGGAATGATCCGGCGCGTGAGGCGTGGGCTCTATGACCTGCCGCGGACGAGCGAGCTGCTGGGGACGGAGTTGAGTCCGGATCTGGCGGAAGCGGCCGAGGCGCTGGCCCGGCGATTCCACTGGAAGATTGTGCCGGCGGGGGCCTGGGCGGCGAACCTGTTGGGGTTGTCGACGCAGGTGCCCGCGCGGGCGATGTATCTGAGTGATGGCCCGAGCCGCGAGGTGGCGGTGGGCGAGCGGGTGATTGTGTTCAAGCATGCGCGACCGAGCCGGTTTGCGAGTGGTACGGGCAAGGCGGGGCTGGTGGTGCAGGCGCTACGGTATCTTGGCAGTGAGAATGTGGATGCGGCGCTGGCCGCGAAGATCCGCGGGCTGCTGACCCCGGTGGAGATGAAGCAGTTGGTGAAGACGACGCTGCATGACAGTGAGTGGATTCACCTGCTGGTGAAACGAATTGCCGAGGGGGACTTGTGAGACGCGTAGCGAGAATGGAGCCGGGTAGACGCGCCGAACTGTTTGAAGAGACAGCGGCGCGTCTTGGCTTTTTGGGAGAGGGCCGGAGTTGGTCTAGTCTACCTGGTCAAGTCTGGTAAAGTTAACGTATGGAAGTGAATCTTTACGAGGCCAAAAGCAAGCTCTCGAAGCTGGTTGAGCGGGCGATGGTTGGGGAAGAAGTGATCATTGCGAAGGCTGGTAAACCAATGGTGAAGTTGGTCCCAGTTCAAGGCAAGAGCAAGCGAATTCTCGGCAGTGCCACCGGAATGATTCACTTTCATCCCGGATGGGATGATCCGATGACGGAGGAGGAACTGGATGCATTTCTAGGGCGGTGGCCAAAGAAGTGAGGCTGCTGCTGGATACCCATGTCCTGCTATGGGCAATCAGCAATGTAGAGCTATTGTCCAAGAAGGTGCAAAAGGCCATTACTGACGAGCGTAATGAGCTAGTTGTCAGCGTCATTTCACTTTGGGAGATCCAACTGAAGATTGATGCCGGGAAGCTGTCCAGCGAATTTGCGCCTTCGCTCATACAGGAACATTTGCGGCTACTCGGCGTTAGCCGTATCCTCGATTTCAACCCACATCATCTTTCATTCCTGGCGACGCTCCCGAATCTCCATAAGGAACCATTTGACCGTATCCTGCTTGCTCAGGCCAAAGCCGAGCAACTGACCATGGTTACAGCGGACCGCGTAATGAAGCAGTACGATGTACCGTCGCTGTGGTGATTGGGCTCAGGGTTTGGTGGGGATGACGGCGATGGCTTCTACTTCGATGAGGACGTCGGGGAGGAAGAGCTCGGCGACGCCGGCGAGGGTGCTGGCGGGTGGGTTGGTTTTGCTCAGGTATTTGGCGCGGACTTCGCGGATGATGGGGAGCTGGCTTGAGTTGAAGTTTTTGACGTACCAGTTGAGCTTGACGACGTGGGAGAAGTCGGCACCGGCGGCGGCGAGGGCGGTTTTGAGATTGAGGAGAGCTTGTTCGGTTTGGGCACGGAGGTCGCCGGCGCCGACGATCTTGCCCTGCTTGTCCATGGCGACCTGACCGGCGATGAAGACCATCTTGCCCGGCATGGCGGTGACGACGTGAGAGTAGCCGTTGGCGGGCGGGAGATCGGGCGAGGTGGGGTAGCTGGTTTGGGCGAGGGCGAAGAGCAGAGGAAGTGTGTGGAGCATGGCTGGGGCGATTATCGCATTGTGTGGAAGGGGCCTCCCAGTGGTGGGAGGCCCGTGTTGCGAGCGCGCGGCTAGAAGCGCCAATCGAGGCCGATGTTGGGGAAGATGCCCAACTGCTCGTTGGTGATCTGGTTGTTGAAGCGACGATTCCAGGAGTAGCCGGCGACGTTGCGGCGGTTGGTGATGTTCTGGGCGCCGAAGAACAGCAGCAGCGGCTTGCCCCAGACCTTGAGGTTGCGATCGACGCGGAGGTCGAGGCGGAAGTAATCGGGGAGACGCTCGGCGTTGACCTGGTTGAGGTCGAAGATGGGACGACGCTGGCGCGTGCTCTCGGCGACGTTGAAAGGCGTGAAGGGACGGCCGGTGAGATAGGCGAGGCGGAGGCTGAACTCCCACTTGGGGTTGAGGCGGTAGCCGCCGACGGCGTTGAAGATGTAGGGGTACTCGAAGCTGGCGGGACGGCGGATGCCATCGAGGCCACCCTGGCGGGCCTGCTGGCGGGCGAAGTTGACCTGGCCGAACCACTTCTCGGAGAAGCGCTTTTCGAGGAAGATCTCAAAGCCACGCACGCGGCCACGGCCGGCGCTGGTGAGCGGGAACAGGATGCTCGAGACATCAAAGGTGTCGCCGACGTTGGCGAGGCTGAGCGTGGGGAACTGCGTGGAGACGGGGTAATCCTTGTAGTTCTTCTGATAGACCTCGACGCTGAGGCGGAGGGTGGGCGAGATGACGTAGTTGGCGCCGGCGACGTAATGATCGGCGCGCCAGGGGATGAGGCCGCGATTGACGGGGAAGACGGCGAGGAACTGGAAGAAGGGTTGCTGGTAGTAGGAGCCGAAGCTCGAGCGGAGGCTGAGGCGCGAATTGACGCGATAGCTCAGGCCGGCGCGGGGGCTGAAGCGGGTGGCGCCGAGGTACTGATAGTTGTCGAAGCGGCCGCCCCAGGTGAGATTCCAGCGCTTGCCGAAGTTGCGCGTGTTCTGGAAGTAGGCGCCGGACTGGTAGGCGTTGAAGGCGGTGCGGACGTCGAAGCGATTGACGCCGGGCGTGATGGAGAAGGGCGTGTCTTCACCAAAGGGGGAGGCGGTGTTGTAGTTGAGCCGGAAGATCTTGTAGCTGCCGCCGAGCTGGACTTTGTCGAGCATGGGGAGGTAGGCGGTGAGGTCGTACTTGATGGTGGATTCGCCTTCGGAGGAGCGCTCGCTGAAGACGGTGGGGGCGTTGGCGATTTGCTGATCGGGCGTCTGGCCGGGGGCGGGGACGCCGAAGCGGACGAGGTCGCGCACGGTGGAGGTGATGCGGGACTGGGAGTGGGTGACGCCGAGCAGGCCGACGCCACGCTCGCCAAAGAGGCGCTGCCAGTTGAAGCCGGTGGCGGCGCGCCAGCCGTTGTAGCGGATGTCGAGGTTGTTGATCTCTTCGGTGAGGTCGTCGTTGCCGTCGGCAAGGCCGAGGCGGATGCGATCGTTGCCGGAGATGTTGGCGACCCAGATGCGGTCTTTGGGCGAGAGGTCGTAGACGGCCTTGGCGTTGTAGGTGTAGGCGACAGGGACGCCGCCGAAGCCGATGTTGTCGGTGAACAGATCGAGGAAGCTGCGGCGGACGCTGACGATCCAACTGCCCTTGCCCTTGTTGATGGGGCCCTCGAGGATGGTGCCGGCGCCGGCAAAGCCAAGCGTGGCGCGGCCGCGGAAGCGCTCGCGATCGCCTTCGCGCTGGGCGATCTGGAGGACGCCGCTGGTGCGATTGATGAACGGGGCGGGGTAGCCGCCGGTGAGGAAGGTGACGTCGTCGATGAGGGCGGCGTCGATCAGGCTGACGGTGCCGCCGGCGGAGGCGAAGTTGGCGAAGGCGTTGATGTTGGGGATCTCGATGTTGTCGACGATGAAGAGATTCTCAAGCGGGGAGCCACCGCGGACGATGATGTCGTTGCGGAAGTCGTCGCTGCCGATGGCGATGCCGGGGAGCGTCTGGACATAGCGGGAGACGTCCTGGAGGGAGCCGGCGGTCTTGTAGATCTCGCGCTGGCTGATGAGGAAGCCGGAGGTCTTGACTTCTTCCGGCGGGAGGAAGACGGCGTCGGAGACGGTGATCGATTGGGCAACGCCATCGAGACGCGGCAGCGTGATGACGACGCTGGCCTCAACGCCGGCGCGGGCCTCGACGCGGGTGCTCTTGAGTTCGGTCTGATTGGGGAGCTTGACGGTCAGAGTGTAGAGACCGGGACGGAGATCGACGATGCGGAAGGTGCCGTCTTCGCGGCTGGTATCGCAGCGCTGCGCCTCGGCGGCGCACACGGTGTAACCGGTGGCATTCGAGAGCGTGGACTCAAGCACACGGCCGGAAATGGTGGCGACGCCGGCGGTGTCCTGAGCGAACAAAGAGGTGGCTAGCAGGAGGGTGAGAAAAACACGTTTCACGATTTGCCAGAGTGCGCGGGGAGGGGGACGGATGCAATTTTTGAACATGTGTTCAGAAATATAATGAGCGCGTTATGGTGGGTAAGGAATCGATTAATCGAGTGAGTATACGGCCCGATACGCGGCACCCGCGGAAGTATGATGCGCAGAAGCAGTTGTTGCTGGAGACGGCGAGCCGGCTGTTTGCCGAGCAGGGGTACAACAGCGTAACGGTAAGGGGGATTGCGGGGGAGGCGGGGTTTGCGGCGGGGGCTTTCTATACGTACTTCAGCGACAAGAGCGATGTGTTGAAGCACCTGTGTGGGGAGACGTTTGCGGGGCTGGAGGCGGCGCTCGATGGAGTTGAGGAGCGGGGCGGGACGGCCGAGGAAGTGTTGGTGGAGGCCTCGCGTGAGTTTGCGCGGTTTGCGATCGGGCATCCGCATCACTTCAAGGTGTTCCTGATGGCGGCGACGGACTTTGGGGATGAGAAGGCGGTGGAGTTTGTGGGGGAGATGGGGATGGCGAGTTTTCTGCGGTTGCGGCGGATCTATGAGGCGGTGTTTCAGGGGATGGAGGAGTTTGGGAGTTTTGCGTGGTGGAACGGTTTGAAGGGGGTGGTGGATTTTATTCTGCTGCACCGGGAGAGGCCGTGGTTTGACGGGTGGGGGCTGGTGGAGTTTACGATCGCGTCGCAGATGAACGGGCATCGCGCGATGATGGTGGGTAAATGAGAAGTTGTTGTTGTGCCGTGCTGGTGGCGCTGTTGTGCGCGGGTGGCGCGTGGGCCGAGACGCTGGTGGGGCGGGTGATCGGGGTGCTGGATGGGGATACGGTGGAAGTGTTGGTGAAGCGGGAGGCGGTGCGCGTGAGGATGGACGGGATCGACGCGCCGGAGAAGAAGCAGGCGTTTGGCACGAAGGCGAAGCAGGCGTTGAGCGGGCGGGTATATGGGCAGAGTGTGCGGGTGGTGGTGAAGGGTAAGGACCGCTATGAGCGCGTGCTGGGGGTGTTGCTGCTGGAGGGTGGGGAGAATGTGAACGAGTGGATGGTGGAGCAGGGGTGGGCTTGGCATTACAAGAAGTACTCGCGGGATGGGCGACTGGCGGAGTTGGAGGAGAAGGCGCGGGAGGGACGAGTGGGGCTGTGGGCGGATGAGCGGCCGGTGGCGCCGTGGGAGTTTCGCAAGGGGGCGGTGGAGGAGAAGTAAATTTCGGGGGAACGGGTGAGGTGATTCGCGGTTAGACTTCGCAATTGGGGGTAATGAGCCTGATGCGATTCTTCCTGTGTTTGTTGGCGGTGTGTTGTGGTGTGGCGGGGCAAAGCCGTGAGGGGTGGGTGAATGCCATCGATGGCACCCCGGTGCTGGAGGATCGGGGATGGCAGTGCGCGGGGGTGACGCGGGGTGGGGGTGGGTTGCAGTTGGGATCGACGAGCGGGTTTCGGGGGGGGGTGAATTCCTATGGGCCGCGACTTGAGGTGAGCGGAGACTTCAGTGTTGTGGCGACGTTTGCGAACGCGACGGACATCGGGGGATGGGTGGAGTTGGAGGGGCAGAAGGGGAATGATCCGGCGGCGTTCTGGCGGGGGCTGCGCAAGGTGGATTTTGGCGTGGTGGGGACGAATGCGAGCCTGGTGATCTGGAATGGGCTGCAGGATTCGCCGGTGGTGGGGCGCAACTTTGCGATCGGGGCGACTCGTGGTGTGGATGTGACGCTTGAGCTGGCGCGGGTAGGCAAGGAACTGGTGCTGTATCAGGGGACGCGCGAGTTGGGGAGGGTGGGGGACCAGGGGGTGTTTGATGGGGGTGAAGCGCGGTTTGGGTTGCTGGTGGCGCAAGGGAATACGATCACGCTGAAGGGACTGCGGGTGGGCACACCGGCGGGGGCGGAGACGACGGTGATGCTGAGGCGGGTGGGGGCGAGGCGGGTGGCGCGGAGTGGGGAAGGATTGCGTGACCTGAGTGGCATCGCGATTGGCGCGAGCGTGGCAACCGGGAGGCTTGAGAGCGCAACGGCCTACGAGACGCTGGGGCGGGAATTCAACATGGTGGTGGCGGGCAACGCGATGAAGTGGGACGCGACGGAGCCGGCGCGCGGGGTGTTCAACTTTTGCGAGGCAGACCGGCTGGTGGAGTTTGCCGAAGCGAACGGGCAGCAGGTGCGGGGGCATGTGTTGGTGTGGGGGTTGCAACTGCCGGGGTGGGTAACGAATGGGACCTGGACGCGGGAGACATTGCTTGAGGCGATGCGAGCGCACATCCGTGAGCTGGTGCTGCGCTACAAGGGGCGCATTGTGGCGTGGGATGTGGTGAACGAGGCGCTAGAGGACAGCCCACCACACAACCTGAAGCAGAACGTGTTTACGCGGGTGATCGGGCAGGACTACCTCGACTTTGCGTTTCGCTATGCACGGGAGGCGGACGCGGAGGTGAAGCTGTTTTATAACGATTACGGGGCGGAGCGGATGAACTCGAAGGCGAACGCTGTTCTGCAACTGGTGAACGGGATGAAGAGCCGGGGCGTGCCGGTGGATGGCGTGGGGTTGCAGATGCATTATGGGCTGACAGGGACGATGCCGGCGGCGGAGGTGGAGCAGAACATCCGGCGGCTGGGGCAGGCGGGATTTGAAGTGCATGTGACGGAGATGGACATTATGGCGCCGCTACCGGATACCGCGGCCAAGCAGAACGAGCAGGCGGAGATCTATCGGGGGCTGTACCGGGCGTGCCGGGCCGTGGCGCAGTGTACGGCTTTTCTGACGTGGGGTGTGGATGACAGCGACAGCTGGATTTTGACGTTTCGGCCGGGGAACTTTGGCGGGTTGCTGTTTGACGGGAATGGCTGGCGCAAGCCGGCGTACTATGCGCTGCAGAGTGAGCGTGGGGGACGACGGGCGGCGAGCCCGGTGGTGGCGAGAGGAGGCGTGGTGAGCGCGGCGTCGTTTGGCAGCGACCCGGCGTTGAGCGAGGGGAGCTTTTTCTCGGTGTTCGGGAGTGATTTTGCGAGCCGGGTGACGGACTGGTCGGCGGGGTTTGTGGATGGGGAAGCGCCGCGGGTGCTGGATGGAGTGAGGGTGTTGGTGGATGGCGTGCCGGCGTATCTGGCGCTGGTGACGCCGGGGCAGATCAATGCGATCGCGCCGGCGGGGATCCGGCCGGGGACACGCGAGGTGATTGTGGAGCGGAACGCACAGCCGAGCGGCGCCGAGGCGGTGAAGGTGGGTGAGTATGCGCCGGCGGTGTTTCTGTTTGCGCCACGCGGGGCGCGGTATGTGGCGGGGATTAGCGGCGACGGGACGGCGCTGATCGGGCCGGGTGATTTGTTTGGCGGACCGGTGGAGGGGCGCGCGGTGCGACCGGCGCGAGTGGGCGAGACGGTGCTGCTGTATGGGACGGGGCTGGGGCGTACGACGCCGGGGACGGGCGTGGGAAGATTGCCGGTGGGAGTAGCGGGGCATGTGGGGGTGAAGGTGAGGATCGGGGGTGTGGAGGCGGTGGTGGATTATGCGGGGCGGAGCGCGTTTCCCGGGGTGTCGCAGCTGAATGTGCGCGTGCCGCAGCTGGCGACCGGCGAGCATGAGGTGGTGGTGGAAGTGGGAGGTGTGGTGAGCGCGGCGGGCAAGGTGATCGCGGTGGTGAGGGAGTAGCGATGGCGATTGATCCGCGATGGGAACGCGTGCAGGAGTTGGTGGCTGGCGCCGAGGGTCAGCCGGCGGCGGAGCGGCGGGCGTGGCTGGAGCTGACCGAGTACGACGAGGGCCTGCGCAGCGAGGCGCTCGAGATGTTAGAGGCGATGGAGGCCGAGGCGGCGGCGAATGCGCGGGCGACGAAGGTGGTGAACAGGCGGGTGCCAGAGGTGGTGGCGGGGTATCGGGTGATTGCCGAGGTGGGCGCCGGAGGGCGGGGAGTGGTGTACCACGCGGTGCGCGAGGTGGACGGGGTGCGGCAGGAGGTGGCGCTGAAGAGGTTGCGGGATGTGGTGGAGGGCGAGGAGGAATTGGGGCGGTTTCGGCGTGAGCAGCAGATCCTGGCGAGCTTGCATCATCGGGGGATTGTGCGGTTTCTCGATGCGGGGATGGATGAGGAGGGGCGGCCGTATCTGGCGATGGATTGGGTGGATGGGGAGACGATCGATTTGGCGACTGCGGGCATGGACCGGCGGGAGAAAGTGAAGTTGATGGTGGAGGCCCTGGAGGCGTTGCAGGTAGCGCATCAGAGCCTGGTGGTGCATCTGGATGTGAAGCCATCGAATGTGCTGGTGGACCGGCAGGGGCATGTGAGGCTGGTGGACTTTGGGACGGCGAAACTGCTGGGGGCAGGGGGCAGTGCGACGGAGACGCGGCAGATGACGCCGAGCTATGCGAGCCCGGAGCAGTTGCGCGGGGAGGCGGCGTCGACAGCGGCGGATGTGTATGGGGCGGGTATGTTGCTGTATCAGTTGCTGACCGGCAAGGGGGTGAGCGGGGTGTCGATTGTGGCGTTGGCCGAGCGGGCGACACGGGATGTGATGGATGTGCGCGTCGAAGGGGATGGGGATCTGGAGGCAATTGTGCGCAAGGCGACGCGGTTTGAGCCGGAGGCGCGGTACCGTAGCGCGGGGGAGTTCGCGGATGATCTGGAGGCGTGGCTTGCGGGGCGGGTGGTGCGGGCGCAGCGGAGCACGTGGTGGTATCGGGTGAGGCGGTTTGTGGGGAGGAACCGAGTGGCGGTGGCGGCGGGGGTGGTGCTGGTGGGGCTGGTGGGCTATGGCGTGATGGAGCAGCAGGCGAGAGTGCGCGAGGCGGAGAAGGGGCGGATGATCGCGGACTTTCTGCGGGGGATGATTGTGAGCTCGGCGACGGCGGCGAGCGGGAATGCGGAGATGAGTGTGCTCGAGATGGTGGAGCGGGCGGTGGGGCGGCTGGATGCGCTGCCGGCGGACGTGGCGGCGGGGCTCGAGAGTGATTTTGCGTACTTTGAGCGAGAGGCGGGACGGGAGAAGCGGGCGCGGGAGCTGGCCGAGCAGGCGGTGGGGCGGGCGGACAAGAGCGGGGATGCCGAGGCGATGGCGGTGGCGCGGCAGGCGCTGGGGGAGATTGCGTTGCGGATGGGGGATTGCAAGGTGGCAAGGGAGAGTTTTGTGGGAGGGGCGCGGGGGTTGCGACCGGGGATCGCGGCGGCGTATCTGATAGCGGCGGCGGGTGTGAAGTCGCGGTGTGAGGGGAAGGCGGAGGAGGCGATTGGGATG
This sequence comes from uncultured Bryobacter sp., assembly GCA_964494515.1. Taxonomy (GTDB): domain Bacteria; phylum Acidobacteriota; class Terriglobia; order Bryobacterales; family Bryobacteraceae; genus Bryobacter. The sequence goes on along the minus strand of CAZBTA010000126.1, from coordinate 792 downwards.
TTGCGCGAGGCGCAGCGGGTGGCGGTGGGCGCGAGGGATGGGCAACTGCGGGCGGTGGTGCTGCGAGCGGCTGTGGAGAATGCGCTGGCGCTCGAGCTAATCCGGCAGGAGCGGCTCGCGGAGGCGAAGGCGGCGATTACGGCGGGGCTGGCGCTGGCCGCGCAGCACGCGGATGGGCGGAACATGATGGTGGCGCTATTGCGGATGAGGGGACAAATGGAGGCAAGGGCTGGGGATGCGGATGCGGCTTGGCGGACATTTACGCAGGCGGCGGATCAGGCGGAGGGCGTGGCGACGGTGTTTGAGCGGTTGCGGCTGCAATTGATGGCGGCGGGGCAGGAGGCGGATCTGAAGAGAGTGGAGCGGGCCCGGTATACCGTGAATCTGGCGATTGAGGAGATGGAGCGGCGCGCCGAGGCGATGGGGCCGACGCGATGGATGCTGCTGGCGGACGCGGCCGAGGTGATGGCGCGAGCAGGCGAGTGTGAAGAGAGCCGGAAGTATTATGCGCGGATGGATGCGCTGACGGGCGGGGAGATGCCGCGGGACTGGCGGGGGAACCGTTTGTTCTATGGAGCGCGGTGTGCGGAGGGAGAAGAGAGGAAGCGACTGGCGCGAGAGGCGCGGGAGAGCTATGGGGGGTTGCTCAGGAAGGGGTCGACGCGGGAGAAGCGGATTACAGAGATGGAGGAGGGGAAGTAAGGTGCTAAGTTGGGGTTAGCTGTGATGTTACTGAAGGTGATTGGAGTGAGTTTGGTGGTGAGCGCGATTGGCTTGAGCCAGCCGAAGGAG
>CAZBTA010000125.1:0-14750 GCA_964494515.1 uncultured Bryobacter sp. | reverse complement strand
CCAGGGCCATCGTCCCCTCAGAACCCGTGATGATGCCCGAGAGGTCATAGCCGGGCAGATCCTGAGAAAAGCCGCCCGTCTTGAATGCCGTGCCGTCAGGCATGACAATGTCGAGGCCCAGCACGTGATTGGTAGTCACACCATAAGCAAGGGTGTGAGGACCGCCGGCGTTTTCCGCCACATTGCCACCAATTGTGCAGGCGCGTTGTGAACTGGGGTCGGGCGCGAAGAAGTAGCCGTTGCCCTGCACGGCAAGGGTGACATCGAGATTGACCACGCCCGGTTGTACCTCTACCCGCTCGTTGTCAAGATCGATCGACTCAATCTGATTCATGCGGGCAAAGCTCACCATCAGGCCGCCACAACGGGGGATGACACCACCGGACAAGCCAGTGCCTGCGCCCCGGCCCACGAACTGCAAGTGATGATCACGGGCAATGTCGACTACCTGGCGCACCTGTTCAGTGGTGCGCGGAAAGACGACGAGATCGGGTCGATGTTTGTCGACGCCACCGTCGTATTCGTAGAGCGTCAGGTCTTCGGCGCGATCGAGCACGGCTTTGGCGCCGAGCAGTTGAACGAGCTTCTGTCGGGCAGCCGGCGGGAACGCGGGCTTACTTGAGGAGGGTGCGGATGCGGGAGATGACATTGGGGTCGAGCCAGAACTTGTCGCCGATGATCTTTTCGACTACTTTACCCTGCTTGTCGATGATGTACGTCTCAGGGTACTTGAACGTGCCGTAGGAGGCGGGAATGTCACCCTTCTCATCGCGGAAGGTCTGGAAAGAGATGTTGATGTCCTTGAGGAACTGCTTGTAGCGGGCGGCATCGTGGTCCACCGACACACCAAGCACCGTCACGCCCTCGGGCTGCATGCGACGGGCAAATTCATTGAGCGAAGGCATCTCGTCGACGCACGGCTTGCACCAACTGGCCCAGAAGTTGAGCACGAGCACTTTGCCCGGAAAATTGTTGACCGCGATTGTCTTGCCCTGATCTGTCTGCACGCTAAAGGCAGTAGCCGGATCGCCCTGATTGACAAGGCGTTCGGTCAAAGTATCGGCGAGAATGTAGGTAAGAGCAGCGAGCGTGAGCGCGATGCCAAGCAGGTAGATGCGGGCCGATTCGGGCCTGGCCGCGGAGGCTTTCTCTTTCGCCATTTGTTTCCATTTTATGGAATCATTTGCGCTACGTCAGACATCTCTTAGGGTGAATTGCAATGCGGATTACACGGCGGGTGGAATTTTCGGCTTCGCACCGATGTGCGGTGGCGGGTTGGTCGGACGAAAAGAATTACGAAGTCTTTGGGCCGGATGCCAATCCCTACGGCCATGGGCACAACTACGTTCTTGAAGTGACGCTGGGTGGAAAAGTGGATCCGGTGACAGGCATGATTGTCGATCTGAAGGACGTCAAAACGATTCTCAATCGTGAGGTCGTTGATGCCATGGACCACCGTTACCTGAACGCCGAAGTGCCACCATTCGACCACGTGGTGCCGACCACAGAGAACATTGCCCGCGAGATCTGGCGCCGGATCGTGCCGCATTTTTCCAGCGAGACCGTAAAGCTCGAAGAGGTTCGCCTTTACGAGACCGAAAATCTCTATGTGGAGTATCGCGGCGAATGAGATTCACGGCCCGCTACCCGTTCTCCGCCGCCCATCGCCTGCACTCCGAACAACTGAGTGAGGACGACAACTGGCGCGTTTACGGGCGCTGTAACAACCCGCATGGCCATGGCCACAATTATTGGGTTGAGGTTACGGTTGCTGGTGTGCCCGATCCGGTGACGGGTCTGCTGGTGGATCGGCCCACACTTGACCGTTGTGTCGAAGAAGAAATTCTCTCCCGGGTGCGCCACGTGAATCTGAATGAACAGGTGGCGGAACTGAAACACCGCGTGCCCACAACGGAGAACGTCGCGTATGTATTTGCCGACTTTCTGAACTCCGGATGGGACCGGCATTTTGGGGGCACCGCGGTGCGGCTTGATCGCATCCGGGTTTATGAAACTCGTAATAATCGTTTTGAGGTGAAAGCCAATGAAGTCCAGTAACAAATCTGCCGTGTTGAAGGTTGTAGACCACAAGGCTTCCGCCTCGAAATCCAGCTCCAAGTACGTTGCCAAACCGCAGGACACCAAGAAGGACGAGCGCGGCCCAATCGGCGACATGTACGAAAAGATCCTCAAGGATCTCGGCGAAGATCCTGCGCGCGAAGGGCTGCTACGTACTCCGTACCGCGCCGAAAAGGCCATGAAGTTCCTCACGAGCGGCTACACGCAGAACATTGAGGAGATCGTGAACGGCGCCCTTTTCGGGGCCGAGAACGACGACATGGTTGTGGTGAAGGACATCGAATATTATTCGCTGTGCGAGCACCACATGCTGCCCTTCTTCGGGCGCGTGCACGTTGCTTATTTGCCGGACAAGAAGATCATCGGGTTGAGCAAGATCCCCCGCATCGTCGATATCTTTGCGCGCCGGCTGCAGGTACAGGAACGCGTGACGCAGCAGATTGCCGACACCTTGATGGAAGTACTCGAACCGCGTGGCGTCGCCGTGGTGAGCGAAGCGCAGCACTTCTGCATGATGATGCGCGGCGTGGAAAAGCAGTGCAGTTCCACGGTGACCAGCGCCATGCTCGGCGAATTCCGCCGCAACAAGGCCACCAAGGATGAGTTCCTCGCCCTGATCCGCCCCAGTTTGCGTTAGCCTTGATTTGATGGTCGAAAATTTCCGCAAGTTCGAAACCGGTCCTGATCCGTTCGGTCGCTCCTGGAAGGTTGGCTTCCTGTGGCAGCAAAACGGCATCTCCATCCGTCACGCCGATACGGTGGACACCAAATGGACGATCACGAGCGACGAGGAGAGCTACGAGAAGGTAGTCGCCTTGCCGCTACCCCTGCTTGCCAAAATCGCGAGCGAAAACAAGCGCGAGATCAGCGATGCGTGGTGCATGAAGCTGGGCGGGTTGCATCTGATCGAAATGATCTCGACCTGGCAGGACATGGATAAGGAACTCGTAACGGCGAATGAAGAAGAAATCAGCCGTTATGCCGCCGCGATCGCCGAAGCCGCGGCTCAAGTCGCCTAGGACAGATCGAACTCAATTCCCTGTGCGAGCGGCAAAGCGTCCGAATAGTTGATCGTGACGGTTTGCCGCCGCATGTAAGCCTTCCAGCTATCACTGCCTGATTCCCTTCCCCCGCCAGTATCTTTCTCGCCGCCAAAAGCTCCACCGATCTCCGCTCCCGAAGTGCCAATATTGACGTTGGCAATGCCGCAATCAGACCCACGCGCCGACAGGAATTGCTCGGCGGCCTTGAGATTGGTGGTGAAGATGGCACTCGACAGCCCTTGTGGAACAGCATTGTTGGCTTCGATTGCCTCATCGAGTGAATCGAATTCGATCGTGTGCAGGATGGGGGCGAAGACCTCTTCGGCCACGATCTCCATCCCGGCATGAGAACGGGCAATGGTGGGCTCGACGAAATTGTGTTCCAGACGATTGCCGCCGTAGAGAATCTCACCGCCCTCAGCCCGAATCGCGACGATTGCGCGCTCAAAACTGGCAACAGCACGAGCATTGATCAGCGGCCCCATCAAGGTCTTGCGGTCCAGCGGGTCACCGATGCGAATCTGGCCATAGGCTTTGATCAGGCGGCTGCGAAATTCATCCGCAATCGAGCGGTGCAAAAACAGCCGGCGCAATGTGGTGCATCGCTGGCCGGCCGTGCCCACGGCGGCAAACAGGCAACCCCGCAGGGCGAGATCGAGATCGGCATCGGGCATCAGGATGATCGCGTTGTTGCCACCAAGCTCTAGTAATGTGCGCCCCAGACGGCGACCCACGCGCTCAGCCACGATGCGACCCATGCGGGTGGAACCAGTGGCCGAAATGAGCGGCAGGCGGCGATCATCGAGCATGGGCTCGCCGACCGTGGGGACATCGCCGACCACCAGTCGGAAGACATCCGGATGACCATGGCGTTCCAGTACGGGTCGCACAATACGATCCACAGCAACGGCCGTGAGCGGCGTCTCCTCGGATGGTTTCCAGAGCACGGTATCGCCACACACGGCGGCAATCAGCGCATTCCAGGCCCATACGGCAACCGGAAAGTTGAACGCGGTAATCACGCCCACCGGACCGAGCGGGTGCCATTGTTCATACAGCCGATGCCCCGGACGCTCGGATTGTGTGGTCATGCCGTAGAGCTGTCGCGAGAGGCCGAGGGCAAAGTCTGCCACATCGATCATCTCTTGAACCTCGCCGAGACCCTCCTCGAGAATCTTGCCCATCTCAAGGCTGACGAGCGCGCCGAGATCCTGCTTGTGAGCCCGCAACGCTTCGGCAATCTCTCGCACAATCAAGCCACGCTGCGGCGCCGGTACCAGGCGCCACTTGCGAAAGGCGGCGCGGGAGGCTTCGACCGCCTCGTCATATTCGGCGCGTCCAGCAAGTGTTACGGCGCCTAGTTCTTCGCCCGTGGCCGGGTTGTACGAGATGAGCGCCGCGCCGGTGGGGCGGGCGTGGATGCCAAGGCGCTCGAGGATAGCGGTTGCGTCAGACATGAGAATCCTTTCGGGCCGCAGATCAGGGTACCGCCTGCTGCCCTGATTTCATCGTCCAACACTTGAGTGAGGTGTTGCTGGAACTCTCGTTCGGCCCATTGCGGCTGTTCATAGTGATCGAGAATTTTGAAGGCGGCATCGCGCGTCGTAGCCCCACGGGGCTTGGTCCCGCGGATGTGCAGCGGATCACCAATCACCGGATTGGGCGTGAGCACGGCGACGAGCGCCGCCATCGCCTTCGGCTCGCAGGGCAGCATCGGGGCAAGAGTGACGTAGACGTTCAGGCCGGCATCGCGGAGTTCCTCGACGGTACGGACGCGATCGGGAATTGAGTCACAGCGCGGCTCGAAAATCTTGCGGATGCGATCATCATCAGTCGTGATCGAGAAGCTGATGCGGAGGTCGGTATGCTCAGCCACGGCCTGGAGCAGATGCGTATCCCGGAGGATGTTGGGCGAGCGCGTCTGGATCACGAACGTGCGCGGGGGGTGGATGTAGATCTGCTCGAGGATGTGCGGCATCATCTCCGCAGTCATCTCGGCAGGTTGGTAGGGATCGGTGAGAGGCGAGCAATAGATCACCTGATCGTCGCGCAGCTCTTTGGCAAGCAGCGCCGGCGCATTGGATTTGTAGGTAGTAAACTCGCCCCAATGCCGCCAGTCGTCCGGCTTCAGGCCCGCTTGCACGCGCATGGTCGGCACGTAGCAATAGCTACAGCCATAGGTACAGTTGCGCGCGGGGGTCAGTGAATGGGTAAAGCCGGCCTCGGCCAGATAGCCACTGACGGGGGAGAGAATGCGGCGGGCGTTCGATTCTTGAATCGGCAGCAGGCGCAAAGCTACAGGCCCTCCGGCAATGTTTCACGCTCGGCGTGTTCCTCTTCAATCATGGTGAGCAGCGTCTTGCGAATTGAAGCGCAGATATCCTCAAGTGGCAGGTCGTTATCGTCATTGCCAAAAGGGCCTTCAATCTCGACGCCGATTTCTTCAATACCAAAAAGAATGTAGGCCACGATGAGCGTGTCGAGAACGGTAGCCCAGCCGAAGTTGTCCACCAGCGCAAAGGGTAACGTGAAGCAGTAGATGACGAGCGCGCGACGCAAATGAACCACATAGGCAAACGGCAAGGGCGTTTTGCGGATGCGTTCGCAGCCACCCAGATAATCCACGAGCAACTGGATGTTCTGATCGAGCGCCACCAGTAACCACTCACTGATCACCCCCTTGCGCTGCGCCTGTTTGAGCACGTCGGTCATTTGGGTGGCAATGAAGACCGGTGGATGCTGCAACGGCTCAAAGCCCTTCAGCGCCGTACCCCGAAGATGGTGCATGCTCGCATCGGCAAAATCTGCGGTGAGGTGCGTCAGTCGAACCAGCAAGTCACGCTCGGCGCCAAAGTGAACGATTGCCTGACGAACCAGATTGCGTGTCTCGTTCACGATGCCACCCCAGAGCTTTCGCCCCTCCCAAAAGCGGTCATAAGAAGCGTTCGTGCGAAACACCAGCAAAAGGCCAAGAGCCGAACCAAGCAGCGTGTGAATGATCGAAGAGATGCCGACGTTCATCACCTTCAGATCAAACCCAACCACCAGCGCTGACCAGGCCACACACAGCAATACGCGGCCGATGATCTCGCGAAACATCGAGCCGCGCAAGCTGAAGAAATGCTGAAACCAGCGATGAGGATCGTACTGGATCAATTCGAACCAACAGAGCGCGGGGGCGCGTTCTTTACGTGCTTGTCAAACCAGGAAATCATCTCGAACAACACGTGTTCAACCGACTCCCGGGCCGAATAGCCATGCGACTCATGCGGCAGCGTGACATAGCGAACCGTGCCACCATTGCCGCGAATCGCCATGTACATGCGCTCGGACTGGATCGGGAAGGTGCCCTGATTGTTGTCCGCTTCGCCGTGGATCAGCAGGATTGGTTCCTTGATCTTGTTGGCGATCATGAAGGGCGACATCTTGAGATAAGTGTCCTGGGCTTCCCAGAAGGTGCGGCGTTCGTTCTGGAAGCCGAACGGCGTCAGCGTTCGATTGTAAGCACCTGAGCGGGCAATGCCGGCACGGAACAAATCCGTGTGGGCCAGCAAATTGGCGGTCATGAACGCGCCATAGCTGTGGCCACCCACGCCGACACGTTCCGGATCGGTCACGCCCAGCTCAACGGCCTTGTCGATGGCAGCTTTGGCGGAGGCGGTCAACTGCTCAACATACGTGTTGTTGGCCTCCTCGGGCGAACCAACGATCGGGATCGTGGCGCCATCAAGAATCGCGTAGCCGCGCAACAGGAAGAACAGGTGCGAGTAACCCGTCAGGGTCGTGAACCGCTTGGTGGAACCGATGATCTGGCCGGCAGTATCGGCGTCGTTGAACTCGACCGGGTATGCCCACACAACCGTCGGCAACCGCGTACCCTGCTTATAGCCCGGCGGCAGATAAAGAGTGAAGCTCAGGTCCACACCATCGGGCCGCTTGTACTTCACCAATTGTTTGGTGATGCCGCGGATCTCAGGCGTCGGATCAGCAAACTTCGTGAACGCCATCAAGCTACCTTTGCTGTCGCGGATGAAATAGTTCGGCACTTCTGTCGGTGATTCACGCCGCGTCAGGAATCGCGAACCGTCATCCGAAAGCAGAGCCACAACGGTTTCGTAATGATCCGCGTCGCAGTGGAAGAGGCGTTCCTTCTTGCCTGTCACAGGATCCATACGGTCGAGAAATGGCCGATCGCCTTCAGCCGAGGCACCATCGCCGACCAGGAAAAGATAGCCGCCTGATTCTGCCAGCACCCGCTGGCCATTGGGCAGAGTCTCGGTCAGAAAACTCCCAGGATTGCGATAGCGATCCTGCATGTTGCGCTCGTTGATTACCTTCATTTCGGAGCCAGGCTTGGTGGGGTCCATCATCATCGTGCGCAGCCAGCGACGATTGAGCTCCATGTCGCTCAGGATCACGGCGTTGCCCTTGGCGCTCCACAGCACTGGTCCAGCCAGGCGCTCCTTGACCTTGGTGAGCTCGGTGGGTTGGCCCTTGAATGGCGCCTGAATACTCAACACACGATCCCGATTCGGCACCTTTTCCTTCGGGTTGCCGCCATCGAGTGCTTCCACCCAGTACAGACCGGCGGCCTGGCTGGGGTTCCAGTTTGGATTGCGAACTCCCGGAGCTACCCCACCGATCGGGATTCGCTCCTGCAGCGGCAGGCTGGCGACTTTGTATTCCACCAGACCCGAACGATTCCAGACCTCGACTTCGCGCGGGAAGTTCTGATACGGCAGCACATAGGAAAACGGCTTGTGGATATGACTCACCAGGATGTGCTGGCCGTCAGGCGAGGGCTGCTGGTTGATGATCATTGCCGGCTTGCCAATCGGGGTCACCACGCCTGTGGCGGCATTGACGAGGGCGAGTTGCGACTGGGCAAAGTACTCGAACAACTGCTCATCGTAAGGATTCTTGAGCATGTCCTGATAGGTGCGGGTTGCACCGGCCTTGCCGCTCGATTCCTGAATGCTGGGAGAGCTGGGGGTGATCGGGGCTTCGGGCATTTTGCCACGGCCTTGTGGCACGAGACGGACCAGAAGCGTCTTCGAATCAGGCATCCATTCCACGGCATCGCCCACGGCGGCGTTCAACGTGGCCTTCTCGATCTTTTTGACGCGGCCGGTGGCGGTTTCACCCACCCAGAGCTCAAGAGCAGTGGAGGTATGGTTGATGACCGAGAAGTAGCGACCATCACCGGACCAGTTGACGCCGGTCAGGGCAACCTTTGCGGGCATGTCGATCTTCACGATCTGCCCCCCATCTACTTTCTGCAGGTATGGACTGTGAGAATAACTCGTGAGGTGAGGACCCGAATTGGAAGGGTCAATTCGCAAGCCGGCAATCCGGAGCATCGGCTTGGCAAGGTCGGCAATGGTAGGATTCCGAACCGTTTCGAGGAACAAGACGTGGGTCCGCGTCGGATTCAGGTTCGCATTTGGCGTGCCGGGCGCATTGAGTACCTTCAGCACTTCCACGGGCGGCTTCTGATAGCCGGACTGCGCGAAACTGGTGATACTGGCTGCGGCCAGCAAAATGCAACTTGAGAGTGTACGGCGCATAGCAAAAAAGGTACCACGCGTGGAGATCACACGACGGGTGTTTGTTGGCTCGGCCCTTGCCCTGAGCGGCAACGGCAATCCCCGCACCGTGTGGGTGGATCAGGATGGAGGATGGGAAGACATCGCCGCCATTGCGATGCTGTTGCGGAGCCCTGAGATCTCCGTCGCGGGAATCACCATTACAAGTGGCATCGCCGACAGCAAAACGGCCCGGGAGCGGGCCAACTGGTTACTCGAAGATCTGCACGAACGGCAAATCCGGGTTGAAGACACAATCCCCCGTGACGCCCATATCCTGGCCACTGGCCCGCTGACGCGGGTTGCGGCATTGATCCGTGCCGGCAAGGCCCCGGCATCGATTACGTGGATGGGCGGTGCGCTTGGCGTGCGTGGCAACGCCCGCGGTGGCGCCGAATGGAACGCGGCGGCGGATGTAAAGGCTCTCGCTACCGTGATGCAATCTGCAGCTCCAATCACGATCTGCCCGCTCGACCTGACCAATCAGTTCCCGAGCCGGGAGATCGAAGTGGCGGCTACCGGCACGCGCGTAGTGACTTCAATCCGCGAAGCCTATCGCGAACCAGAGCGTTTCTGCTGGGACGAACTCGCGGCGGGCTATCTGGCGGCGCCCGGGTTGTACAAAACTGCTCGTGAGAAGCTACGGGTCGACCGGGCTGGTCGACTGACTGCACACGCCAGCGGAAGAGAAGTGAATGTCCTTACCGCCTGCGATCGCGACGGTTTTCGCAATTTGCTTGTCAGGTCGCTTCGCTTCTAGCGCAACGAATTCACCGTTTCGCGAAGCTGTGAAGCCAGATCACTGAGCTGACTGGAAGTGCCAGCACTTTCCTCAGCTGCTGCGGCAAAGTGTTGGGTCTCTGCCGAAATGTGGTTCATGGCACTGGAAATGCGATCGATACTGTCAGCCTGACTACGGCTCAATTGATTCACGCTATCGAGCAAGCTGCGCATGTCGTTTGTCGCTGAAGCCAGTCTGCCAAACTTGTCGGCGATCAGATTGACCGCATCAGCGCTCGATTCCACCTTGCCAGCGGAATCCGACAGCAAGGCATCGATCTCGGAGGCCGCCTCGGAGGTACGCACGGCGAGGTCGCGTACCTGATCAGCGATCACGCCAAAACCGCCCCCCAGATTGCCACTACGGCTGGCCTCGATGCTGGCATTCACCGCCAGGATGTTGGTTTGCCGTGCGATGTCCTTCATCAGCCCCACAATGCCGGAGATCCGGCGGCTGGTCGTAGCCACGGCCTGCATCTCTTCATTGATGCGATCGAGGCGCTCATGGGTGCTGATGATCTCATCCACAGTACTCACCATCTGGGCATGAGTTTCGCCAGCGCTCGAAAGGTTCTCGCGAATCTCGTTGCGCATGCGAGAGCTAGCGTCGGTGACCTGGTCCACCATATTGGCCTGCGTCGCGGCCGAGCGGGCAAAGACCTCCACGAATGATGCGATTTCTTTGGCGCCCTGTGCTACCTGGTCAGAGCCTCGCGCCACCTGGTCTTCCATGATTCCGGCCTTTTCAATATTGACGGCGAAGTTTTGTGTGATCACGCAACAGATGGCGGTTTCCACCACGACAAACAAGGCATGGACGAATACGTCACCAAAGGTAGCCGGGTAGTTGAACAAAGCGCTCGGCACCAACCACCAACCTCCGATATGGTGCACGGCAATGGTGCCGGCGGCCACAAGCATGCACATCGGGCTGGCCAGATAACACAAGACCGCGAGGAAGCTGAACACGTGAAAGTGATACTCAATCTTGCCCTCGCCCTGGAAGATGAGAAGCATCGACATGCCCATCATCGCCGAGGCGATCGCAATGGACGCTGCGATCGAACGGGGTTGAGAGAAGGTGAGAATTGCTGGCACCACACAAACGATGCCCGTACCCAGCAGAGCCACAACCGGACTGCCAAAGCCAAACAGTGACAATACCGTCAGCACAGGGATGTGTGCCAACAGCACATAAAGTAGCGTTCGATTCGCTTTCTCGCGATGACGAAGTTGTGCGGAGTTCATAAGCTTTTCAGGTAATCCTTAAGTCGCAGCAATAAGCTCTCGGCCCTCATGGCGCGCGAGGTTGCACAACCAGTAGTGGGCAAAGAGGCTTGACGCGTGCGGTGATCGATGTGAAACAGAATGCGGGATTCCCAGTGTGGCGCTGGCTCGTAGCCGCCGGAATAGACTACGCGGCCATTCGCTTCGCGCACAAGCAGCCAGGGAGCAGCCAACACACCAGATTGCTCCACATCGCTTTCGCTGCGGACTTCGTATCCAAGCGAAGCCAATTCATTCAGACGATGCTGCTTTTTGCCCATCCAGACCACCACCTCATGCTGGCCAGTTCGTGGGTGCCGGCTCGCCAGGTGCTCTATCAGGCGCTCGGAACAGCGACAGTCTTCCGTTAGGAAGTGATAGACAGTGCGTCCGGCAACTGGTTCTTCCGCCAGCCATGAGTCCCGCACATGGTTGTACAGCGGGGCATGAAACGCCATCAGCATGGCGCCACCCAGTCCGCTCACCAATAACCCAAGAGCGACCAGAACCGAAGACCGCAAACGCATACGATACATCCTGCCACTGGGTCTTATCGGTATAACTTTTTGGTTATTTAAGAGATTCCTTTAGGAAACGAATGGCGGCGGGCCCATCCGTCCGATGTTCGCCATCGAAGAACTCGACCTGCCGCAAAGCCGGATCCCTCACATACTGCTTGAGCCGTTCAAACTCATACAGTACCCATTTGTCTTCACCGACCTTATCCTGATGCCCGCGCTCCACCAGAAATGGAATTGGCCGCGGATGCAGCCTCGCCGCCATGGCGGCCAACTCGGCGTGGCTCGCCCATTCCGCCATCCCCCACTCAAAAATCTCATATTCACGGGTATGGACGTAGCTATAAGGCAAAGCCGGATCGATCAGCTTGCGAATCCATTCGTTGAAGTTGCCGCCACACACAATTGCCCGAAATCGCGCGTCAAATACCGGCACACGCACAGCGGTGGCGCCGCCATACGATAACCCGTAGTATCCGATTCGCCCCGCGTCGACGAAGGGCTTCCGCTCGAGATAATTGAGCATGCGGCGATACTGCGCTTCAATAAACGAGAACAGGCTCAAGCCGCGCGGATTGGCCAGCAATTGCACCGGTCGAAAATCACCACTGTAGGGATTCTGCGGGCAGAAGACGATGAACCCGGCAGCCACCAGCGTTTCGCCAAAGTTTCGATACGTGCGATACTCCTTGTCCCCCGGCTTCAACCCAAAGTACACCTCGGGGCTTCCCATCAGGCCATGCTGCGTGATGATCAGAGGCCGCTTTTCGCCAGGCTTCAAATCCTTGGGCAACAACAGCACCCCATGCGCACTCACGCGAGGCAGAGCAGCAATGGTGATTGAAACGGCGCGCCAGTTGGCGCCTTCGGAATGCGGTTGTTCGACGGCGGCAAAGTCGCCGTCATAGCGCGGCAACTCGCCAACAATCTCCTTGTGCCAGTGCCGTGCCATCGCGGCGGGCCCCAACTCTCGCATCCGTTTTGCCCGCAGAGCCTCCATGGGTCCAATCCGGTCGAGGAGGTCCTGTTCAATCCTCGCGACGTCCCGTGTCGCGCGCTCGACCACCGTCTCATCATGCGGACGGATGGAGATCGCGAACGCGTTTTCCTGCGGCCGCGGCAAGGCTACCGGGCCATACAGCTGTCCCAGTGGAGGCTCGAGATCCACTTTCAATTTCCCGTATTGCTGCTGCGCGCGCCGAAAGTGCTCCAGCTCATAGCCGAGCGGCGCCATCCGAAAGGGGAAGCCCATCCGCCGCACGCGCTCACGCAATTCCGGATGGATCAGTCGCGGTGCAATCACCAGCGTGTCCGGGTACGCCTGGCAATCCAGTTTGCGGTAAGTCAGCAGCACCAGCACGCGGCGCGGCGAGGCCACCTCACAGCGGTCCGCCTCGAGCAGCAAAGGGTGCTCACCAAGACGTCCATTCCGCACCGGCAAGCGCAACAGGTATTCGCGCATCTCACCCAGCATGCGGTCGATGGGGGTGGCGGCAGACAGCGCCCCAGCCAGCGCGCAACTAAGCAAAGCTCGTACGACGAGTTTTTTCATCAAAGCGCACCTTTCGATTCGACCGGAGACTCTCCATGGTCATGACCAGCGCGATTGCGGTGACGAGGCCGTTCTCCACCGTTGCGTTCGGCTGCTTGCGGGTGCGAATGCAATCGAGGAAGTTGCGAATGTGGTCTCGGGTGGCGCGAGCGAAGTTGCCCATCTCGACATGCTGCCGTGAAGGCTTGAGATCGGGAGTCGTCGTTTCGGGATAAAGCCACCAGCCCTCGCGATTCACATCGAGGCGAGCTTTGCTGCCGTGGAACTGCTTCAATTGATCCTGCGAAGGGTGATACCGCATCGCTTTGTAGCCAAGCGTAAAGTTGGCGATGTAGTTTTCGGCAAACTCGAGCACCACCGTTGCCGTGTCCGGAATCTCGACGCCTTTCAGATTCACCTGCCCACCCACGCAAGTCACCGCAACTGGCGCTCGCGAGTTCATGAACCACTGGATCGCGTCGAAGATATGAGCTGCCTGCCCGATGATCAGCCCGCCTGAATAGTCGTGAAAGTAATACCAATTGAAGAATCGCAACGAGTCCATCGGGCGGTCAGGAGAATTGCCGAGCCACGCCTTCCAGTCAAGGTCGCCTTCGATCTTTGCGTTGTTGATGCTCGCCTGGTGGTTAAGCCACCAACTGGACACCAGCCGGATGTCCCCCAGCACTCCGCTGTCCATGACACTCTTCGCTTCGAGAAAGATCGGCGAACTGCGCCGTTGTGTACCCACCTGTACAATCCGGTTTGTGCGACGCACTGCGTCCACCATGCGATAGCCTTCTTCAACCGTGTGGCAGAGCGGCTTCTCGACATAGACGTCCTTACCGGCCTCCACGGCATCGATCACCATCTGCGCATGCCAGTGATCCGGCGTCGCTACAATTACGGCGTCGAGAGCCTTGTTATCGAGCAGCTGTTTGTAGTGTTTCTGCCCCACCGCACCGGTGGAGGCGACCTTAAGGCCGAGTTCCAGATTGCGCTGATACACATCACACACCGCGGGAATCTCGAAGCCAATCTCCCTGAACTCCCCCGCCAGAAACCGCCCCCGTCCACCCGCGCCGATCAGGCCGATTTGCACCCTCTCATTGGCGCCCAGGATGCGCTGGTAGGAAGCGGCCGTCGCGGCGAGCACTGTTCTGCGTTGCATGATCAGAACAGTCTATAACCTGCTCAGCGCCGCTTCCACACCGTACCGCGAATTGAAATTGAGCTCACCTCGATATCACGCAGATAGTGCGCTTCGATCCAGCCTTCCAGCCGGGTAAAGCGATGGATGTCTGGATTGCTGTTCGGCCACAGGCGCTTGATGTCAGTGAAGGGAAAGTCCTGCCAGAAGATGAATTCGGGTGGGCGCCGCTCGAGATCTTCAAGCAGTCGCTGCTCATCGTCAGCCAGCATCATGCCGGGTTGAAAGAACGTATAGCGGCTTGGATTCCGCACATCGAGAAGCGAATACAATCCAGACAAGTAGGGGTACACCAGCATGGTGGAGCCCTGCGGGATCCGGGCTTCGAGCTTTTCCATGACGAGCGCATTATCCTGGCTTCCGTACAGAACTCCGGCGCGGGTTGGAATCCTGGTGTCCGAGCCCGGTCGCGTCATGCTCATTAGCGCGAGGAAGGCAAATCCCGCCAGCGCAAAACCCTGTGTGGGTTGCCGCAGTGGTTCAGGCAACAGGCGCCAGACCATGGCTACAGAGATTGCCCAGAAGTAAGCAGCGATGTAGTGCAACGAGTAGGCATCGATCTTCGGATAAGCAGTGGCAAAGAATGCCGCCCCGAGTACAGCCAGGACGAGTGGAGCCCTGCTCCGTTCCCGGATCGCCACCATGACCGTCAGTAGGAACGACAAAGGGATGCATACCGTACCCAGATGGATTTGTGACCAGAAGCGGGGCCCAACCGCCGATGCCGTGCGTCCGAAA
>CAZBTA010000124.1:0-14865 GCA_964494515.1 uncultured Bryobacter sp. | reverse complement strand
ATACGCCTCGAGCACCACCTCCGTATCGCAATGCGAGCGAAACCGCACACCCCGCGCCTCAAGCTCAGCGCGCAACTCCCCAAAGTTGTACACCTCACCGTTGAACACAATCACGGCTGCCCCATCGCCACTCGTAATCGGCTGGTCGCCACCACCGAGGTCGATGATCTTCAGCCGCACCGCGCCCAGCGACACCGTAGCGTCTTCAAACTCACCCTGCTGGTCCGGACCGCGATGCGTAATCGTGCGCGTAATCCGGGCGATGCGCCCGGGTTCTACCGCTCGCCGCAAATGCGTAAATCCGGCAATGCCGCACATTCTTTTAGTGTCGCAGCAATGGGACAATGAGAGCATCACAATGCGTTTGTTGTTGGCACTTCTCGCGATCTCTTCCCTCTGCGCCCAGCAGCCTGCCTCACCGCTCCGCGGCCGCTGGCGCTCGATCAATGTCACCGCTGAAGGCGTGGGCGCCATCTACGAGTTTGGCCCGACGGGAGGGCTTACCATTCGTACAGGCATCGTCGCCGAATCCACCTATCGCGTCGAAGGCAAAGAGCTCGTCCTGCCCGCCCCCAACCCCAACGCTCCACCCATCCGCCAGCAGATCACCCAGCTCGACAAGGCCCGCATGACGCTCACCCAGGGCCAGGATATGACGCAGTTGTTCCGCATCAGCCCCTTCCCCTCCGGCACGCCCACCATCGTCGGCGAATGGCTCACCAACAAGAGCTTCCAGGGCAAGCCCACCGAGGCCAAGATGATCTTCTACCCCTCAGGCAAAGCGCTCTTCCTCATGCCCCTTAACCTCGAGAACTGCCGCTACACCATCGAGGGCTCCAGGCTCACCATCAAGTTCCCCAACGGCAAGACCCTCGAAGGCCCCTTCTCCGTCTCCGGCGGCACGCTTTCCATTCCCAGCGTGCGCGAAGGCAAATCCACACGCCTCACCAAGTTCTAGCGCATGGATCCGCTCTACCTGCTGGGCGCCGCCATCCTCATCCTCCAACTCGTTATCCTCTTCCGGCGTCCCGCCGCTGACCCGCTGCAGGAAGAATTTTCGCGCTTCCGCCGCGAGGTGCAGGAAGCCCTCCACACCCAGCGCGCCAGCGTCGACGATCGTCTGGATAAGAGCTTCCGCCTCGTCAGCGATCGGCTCGAGCAGGTCCACAAAGGCCTCGGCGAGATGCAGTCGCTCGCCACCGGCGTCGGTGATCTCAAGAAGATCCTCGGCAACGTGAAGGTCCGCGGCACCTGGGGCGAGGTCCAACTCGGCGCTCTGCTGGAACAGGTGCTCACTCCGGATCAGTACGCCACCAACGTCGCCGTCACCGGCACCAGCGAGCGCGTCGAATTCGCGTTGCGCCTGCCCGGCGATGATCATCCCGTCTGGCTGCCGATCGATGCCAAGTTCCCGCTTGAGGATTATCAGCGCCTGGTTGAAGCTTCCGAATCAGGCGATGCCCCCGCCGTCGATCGTGCCCTCCGCGATCTCGAAAAACGCGTGCGCCTGTCGGCCCGCACCATCCGCGACAAGTACATCGCCCCACCCGCCACCACTGATTTCGGCATTCTCTTCCTGCCCACCGAAGGCCTCTACGCCGAGCTCATGCGCCGCCCCGCCTTTGCCGACGAGATCCAGCGTGAGCTACGCGTAACCCTTGCCGGCCCCTCTACCTTGCTCGCCCTGATCAACAGCCTGCAGATGGGCTTTCGCACCCTTGCCATCCAGAAGCGCTCGAGCGAAGTCTGGCAGTTGCTCGGAGTCATCAAGACCGAGTTCCTCAAGTATCACCAGTCGCTCACCAAAGTCCGCGAAAAGTTGGATCAGGCCACCCGCGCCATCGACGATGCCGACGTTCGCACCCGCGCCATCCACCGCAAGCTCTCCAGCGTCGAATCAGCGGACGACCCGTTCATAGACTAGCCGGTTGTGAAACCCCTTACCCCGCGCATCGATCACCATCCGCTTGCCATCCTTGCTGATCCGCCGCGTCGCCCTCACCGTCACCACGCCCTTCATCGTAAACACCTGGTCCACCCGGCGCTTGTTGCGATAGTGCAGCGCCACCTCGTCATAAAGCGTGCCCCCGATAAACGGCGCCACTTTGCCGTCATAGCCCGCGCGAAACTCCGTATGGAATCGCTTACCCTCCGCGCTCACCCCGTCATGCACAAACCGCACGCCATCCCCATCGGCGATCCACTGCCGTTGTGATTCCTTCGGCGCGGGGCTGCTCTCGTAGCGCGATTCGGCCGGTACAAATCGCCACGTCCCCTGGCCCAGATCTTCCACCGCTCCGGCCACAAGCAACAACAAGGTAAGCGTCAGCACGCCTCACTCATATCGCAATGCTTCAGCCGGCGCAATTTTTGTTGCCGAATTGGCCGGATACAGCGTCGCCACCAGCGACACCACCAGCGCAAACCCCACGATCCACAACGCATCAAGCGGGTTCGGCTGGAAAGGCACATATGGGATCGAATAGATCTCCTCAGACAACTCGATCAGCCGGTAGCGATCCGCCACAAAGCTGATCCCGTATCCCAGCACCAGCCCCACCACGCTGCCCACCGCGCCGATCAGCAACCCCTGATAGATGAAGATCCGCCGCACCTGCTCCCGCCGCGTCCCCATCGATAGCAAAATCGCAATGTCCCGCTGCTTTTCCATCACCATCATCACCAGCGTGATAAAGATGTTCAGCGCCGCCACCAACTGGATCAGACCGATCGTAATCAGGCTCACCACGCGCTCCATCTTCAGCGCCCCCAGCAATTGCCGGTTCTGCTCCATCCAGTGCGTCGCGCTGTACTGCTTGCCCACCACCGCCTGCACGCGCTCGGCAAACTCCGGCGCCCCGTCCACATCAGCGATCTTGATCTCGATCGCATTCACAACATCGCCCAGCGACATCATTCGCTGCAGTTGCCCGAGCTCCATAAACGTGAAGTTCGCGTCGACATCATAAAACCCCGTCTCCACCACGCCCGCAATGCGCATCCGGTGATAAGAAGGCCGCGGACCAAACGGCGTCAACTCGCCCACCGGATTGATCACCTGCAGGTAGTTGCCCACCTTCAACCCCATCGTCTCGGCCAGCTTTGAGCCCACCAGCAGATACGGCGCATCCGTCTCCAGCTCGGCCAGCTTCTCGAGGCTCCCCTGCTTCACATACGGCACCAGATCCGTCTTCAAGCGCTGGCTCTTGAGATCAAGTCCCTTGATCACGGCCCCGCTGGATGCGCCCCCCGCGCTGACAAACACCTTTTCGTAGAGCGCTGGCGATGCCTCCACCGAACCCGCAATCGCGCCCACCTTCGCCGTCAGCTCGCGCCACCCGCTGATCCCCTCGCCCGGCACCCGCTCGGTCACAGTCACATGCGCCGTCGCCCCCAGCAGGTTCTTTTGCAGTGTGGTTCTAAAGCCGTTGTTGATCGCGATCGCAATCACCAGCGCCATCACTCCCGCCGCTACCCCGATGATCGAGATCACCGTGATGATCGACACCGCTGCCTGGCGGCGTCGCGCCTTCAGGTAACGCTGCGCGACGAAAAGCTCAAAGGGAAGTGCCACAACTCTTAGCGTCGCACCAGCACTTCGCGAATGTTGTCCCGGCTCAGGAAAAACTTCGTCGAAGCAAAGTCCTCAAACAGCCGCTCGATATTGCGGTTGGAGAATGATTGGCCCGGCGGCATCTCGCCGCGCGGCTCAAGGACCAGGCTCTGCTCGTCGTGGATGCGAAACGAAAACTGCGGAATCTGCTGCGCCCGGTCATCCGCATAGAAATAAGCCAGCAGATAAGCCCCCGGCTCAAGAATGCGGTGCAAGTGGTCGATCGTCTTCTCAAGCAACGATGGCCGCAAGAACTGCAAACAATCCCACACCAGCGCCCCATCAAATGGCCCCCGCTGCTCGGAGAACGTTTGAATCAGAAAGCTCTCCACACGCCCCTGATCACGCTGATTCTCGTAGTAGTCCCCATCCCCAAAACAATCCTCAAGCGTCGCAAAAAAGTCCTCGGAGTAAAGCCGCGTGCCCAGTTGCGTCATGAACTGGATATTCGCCGCATTCGCGCCGCCAAGGTCCAACAGGCGCAGGTCGCGCGACGTATCGAGCGACCGCACAAACTGCTTCAACGCCGAGCTGTTCCGCATCTGTGGCGGCGCCGGCACCACCGGCTTGGGCTCGGGTGGCTCCACGCTTGGCATCGCCGCCGGCCTTTCCGGACGCAAGCTGCTATCGGGGTCCTGCGACCCCTGCACCGCGCGGAATAACGCCTTGAACGGATTCGCCATCGTTTAGGTCTAACTTACCGCTTTGTCTCCCCGCCTGCTGAGGCAGCCAGTGATTGCTGCGTCGCCGGGGCAGCCGCCGGAGCGGCCTGCGGCTTCGGCGCCGCCTTCGGCACCTCCGTCCGCACGATGTCGATCGATCCCTTGAAGATCGCTCCATCTTCGATCGAGATGCGAGCCGTCCGGATGTCGCCCACCAGGCGCGCGTCCTTCTTGATCTCCATCTTGTCCGATGCTTCCACGTTCCCCTGCACCGCGCCGATCACCACGATGTCCTTTGCCTTGATCCCGGCCTTCACCTTGCCATTCGGCCCGATCGTTACCTTGTGCTCTACAGCTTCAATCGTCCCGTCCACTTCGCCATCAATGATCAGATCCTCCCGCGAAGAGATCTGTCCGACAATGGAAACACCCTTCCCGATTGTCGCCGTGCGCGAGGGCAGCGGAGCATCATGCTGATCCATGCGCGACGACATGGTGTTCATGGGCATACCTTCTCCATACGAAGGCGTTGCGGTCGGTCTTGGGGTAGGTTCTTCTTCTTTGCGGCGGTTCCACATAGGCAAGGGACTCCAGTCAGAGGATTGCGTTTCAGTAAAAAGGCTAGCGAATCAAGGGCATCCAAAGCAAATCAAAATGGACCATAGTACTAACATGATCGTGAATTGTCGCGGGCTTGGCGTCGATTACGGGGGCTTTACGGCCCTGCGTGGTTTCGATCTTTCTTTGCCTGCTGGAAAGGTTGCCGTCCTCATCGGCCCCAATGGCGCCGGTAAGTCGACGTGCATCAAAGTCCTCACCGGCCTCGAATCCGAATCCACTGGCACCGTCACCGTCCTGGGTCAACGCCCCCGCTCCGCCCCCCGTTCCTGGCGCGCCGGTCTGGGCGTACTGCCCGAACACCTGGGCCTGTTTGACGCGCTTTCGATTGAAGAACACCTCACCCTCTCCGGCCAACTCTATGGCCTCACCCCGGCCGAGACCGCCCGCCGCTCCGCCGAATTGCTCGCCCTCCTCGGCCTCGCCGAATCACGCACACGCTTTGCCTCGGCCTGCTCCTATGGCATGCGCAAGAAGACCGCCCTCGCCCTCGCCCTGCTCCACGCCCCGCGGCTGCTCATTCTCGACGAACCCTTCGAAGGCCTCGACCCCGCCTCCTGCGAAACCGTCCTCTCCCTCCTCCATCACCTCAAATCCCAGGGCACCGCCCTCATCCTCAGCTCGCACATGCTCATGCACGTCGAGCGCCTCGCCGACGAGGTGCTGCTGCTCAATCAGGGCAGCGTCGTCTGGCGTTCGGCGGCTGTCAGCGAGGGCGAGCTCCGCTCTCACTATCTCGACGTCGTCAAGGCCAATCCACTGCCCGCGCTGGAGTGGTACTAAGTGCTGGCTTTGTTGTGGGCGGTGGCGCGCAGCGCCTACCGCGAGATCCGTTCCCTCGGCTCCATCCAGGGCAACAACTTTTTCTTCTTCGCCTTGCTGCTATCCATGCAGCCCGAGGCCGCGCTGTTTCTCTGGACGATCCTCGGCCTCGTCATGATGCCCGCCGCCATCAGCGCCCCTCTTGCGCGCATCCCCGCCATTCGCCTCGACCTCTGGCCCATCACATCTCTCCAATCGCGGCTGCTCGCTCCGTTCACCCGCCCCGAATCCCAATCCAGCCCCACACTCTGGCGCCTTGTCCCCACGCTTGAGCTTCGCCAGATCCTGCGCACGCTCGACTTCTGGTTCGCCCTCCTGCTTGCCGTCCTCTCGGCCGCCTGGCGTCTGCTTGCCAAATCACCGACACCCACCGCCTACCCCGTGCTCACCATGCTGATCGTGCTCGCCCTCAGCACCATCGCCCAGAACGTCTTCGCCATGGATGGCCTCGGGGGGCGGCAACGCTGGAAGCTCTCGCCCACGCGCGGCATCGTCCTGCTGCTGCGCAAGGACGCCTGGCTCATCGCCCTCGCCGTCCTGCTTACTCTCCACTTACATCCCCTCGGCGCTCTGGCCGGCATGCTGGCCGCCCTCGCCGTCGGCCACCACTTCAGCGTCCTGTCCCCGCTCGATGCCGGCCCCTGGCGCTTTGTCACCGGTCAGTTCTTCCCCTTCGGCTTTCTGCAAGTGATCGGCATGTTCTCCTGCGGCGTCAGCGTCGCCCGTGGCGACTGGTTCTATCTCGGCCTCGCCGCCATCGTCTGGCTGCTCAGCCTCGTCATTTACGGTTACATCCTCGAGCGCTCCTAATTAGAAAACGTTTATGGTCCCCCTGTTTTCGCGGATGCTAATGTAAGAGTCAACTGGCTATATGCGCATCCTGGTAGTGGAAGACGAAAAGAGAATCGCGGATTTCATCCGCAGAGGCCTCGAAAGCGAGTTCGCCGTGGACGTCGCCCCCGATGGGCAGACGGCCCTCGACATGGTGCATGCCACCGATTACGACCTCATCACCCTCGACATGATGTTGCCGGATATGGACGGCCTTCGTGTCCTCGAGAAGATCCGCAATCGCAAGACCAACCCGCCCGTGCTCATCCTCAGCGCCCGCGGCGCCGTCGAAGATCGCGTCAAGGGCCTTGAGCTCGGTGCTGACGATTACCTCACCAAGCCCTTCGCCTTCGTCGAACTTCTCGCACGCGTGCGCGTGCTCCTCCGCCGTGGCCAGCCCACGCCAGAAAAGCTCGTTGTCGGCGAACTCTCCCTCGATTGCATCCGCCGCAAGGTCACCCGCGCCGGCGACAACATCGAGCTCGCGCCCAAGGAATTCTCGATTCTCGAGTACCTCATGCGCAACAAGGGCCGCCCGCTCAGCCGCACCATGATCGTCGAGCACGTTTGGGATATGGATTACGACGGCCTCACCAACATCGTCGACGTCTACATCCGCCATCTGCGCTCGAAGATCGACGATCGTTACCCGCAAAAGCTCATCCACACCGTGCGCGGCGTGGGCTACATGCTCGATCTCCCCGAGGGCCGCAGCGAGTAATCGCCCCGCGCAAGCCGTATGCAGCGCCGCATTTTTAAGGGACTTCGCTTCCGGCTGGCGCTCAGCTATACGGTCTTCTTCGCCATTCTGCTGACGGGCTTCGGCTTCGTGCTGCGCGGCGTGCTCCGCGGTGTCATCGAAACCACCGTCCAGGGTCTGCTCGATGAAGAGTGGGCCGCCTGCAAGGGCTTCCTCCGCGTCAATACGCACGGCAAGCTCGAGTGGAATTACGATCCCAACGACAAAGAAGAGACGGCCATCGTCGAGCGGCTCCGGCTCATCTACATGATCGCCAACGATCGTGGCGAAGTTCTTGAGAGCTCCGAGATGTATCGCGAGATGGGCTACCAGTCCCCTGCCGAGATCACCAAGGTCCTCTCCGGCAATCAGCCCGCCTACGTCTTTTACCCCAACCTCCGCGGCCAGGTTTTCATGGTTCGCCAGGGCACGTTGAGCGAAAAGGGCCAAAAGTACTTCGTCGCCCTCGGCCGCAACTTCACCCCCAGCCAGACCGTCATCGACGAATTCAGCACCAGCTACTTCGTCACGCTGCCGTTCATCATCCTCACCGCCGCCTTCCTTGGCTGGCTCCTGGCCCGCCGCGCCATGCAGCCCGTCACCGAGGTCGCCGCCCAGATGGCCCAGGTCTCCGGCTCCAACCTCTCCTTCCGCGTCCCCCAGCGCTTCTCCAACGACGAGCTCGATCACATGATCTCCTCGTTCAACTCGATGGTCGAGCGCCTTGAGAAGAGCTTCCAGCAGATCCGCCAGTTCTCCACCGACGTCTCCCACGAGCTCCGCACGCCGATCACCGTCGTCCGCGGCCAGCTCGAGGTCGCGCTCATGACCGCCAAGACCCAGGACGAGCTCCGCGAAGCCGTCGAAGCCGCCCTGATCGACATCGATCGCCTGTCTCAGATCGTGCGCGCGCTGCTCAATCTCGCCAAGGCCGAGGCCGGCCAGCTGCAGCTCCAGATGCAGGAGTTCGACATCGTCCCGGTCATCCGCGAAGTCTCAAGCGAGCTCGAAATCCCGGCCCTCGATCGCCACGTCTCCCTGCGCACCGATCTCCCCGCCGATGCCCGCATTCTCGGTGATCGCATCCAGTTCGAACGTCTCCTCTACAACCTCATCGATAACGGCATCAAATACACCCGCGAATCCGGTTTTGTCGAAGTCCGCGTCACCCGCGATCTCAATGCCGAGAAAATCGTGCTCGAGATTCGCGACAATGGAGAAGGTATCGCGCCAGAGCATTTGCCTTATCTCTTTGATCGCTTCTACCGTGTTCCAGGAACCGAGCAGCGCATGGAGAAAGGCCTCGGCCTCGGTCTGAGCTTCGTAGCCTGGATCGTCAAGGCGCATAAAGGTGACATACAGGTCAGCAGCGAAGTCGGCCAGGGCACTTGCTTCCGCGTAAGCTTCCCCGCCATCTCCGCCGCCGGCAGGATTCAAGGGGAATATGCAAATCAAAGAGAGACAGCTGGAAGGAATTCGCATTCTTGATTTGGACGGTTCGCTCACCGCGGGCGAACCCTGCCAGCTTCTGCGCGAGAAGGTTTCCGAGCAAGCCTCCACCAATCCCAAAGTCGTCGTCAATCTCGCCAAAGTCGACTACATCGATTCGAGCGGCCTCGGCATGCTCGTCAATTGCTTCACCCAGATGCAGCGCGCCGGTGGCGGCCTGCGCATCCTCAGCCCCTCTGAGCGCGACATGGAATTGATGGTCCTCACCAAGCTCGCCACGGTCTTTCAGGTCTTTCGCGACGAACAGGAGGCCGTCAACAGCTTCTTCCCCGATCGTGAGATCAAGAAGTTCGACATCCTCAGCTTCGTGCAGGAACAGCGCCGCGCCAAAGACAGCAAGTAGAGCAACCCACGTATGCCCCGGCCCGGCCTTCCCGCTCCCGTCTTTGTCCGCGACGGCGAGCCCTACCCCAAACCCAACTCCGTCCTTGCCTTCTACAAGGTCACTTGCCCTACCTGCAAGCTCACGATGCCCTACCTCGATCGCGCCTCATTACCGGTCGTGGGCGTCTCCCAGGACGATGCCCCGGCCACGGCCGCCTTTGCTCGCGAGTTTGAGGTCAACGTGCCTTCCGTGCTCGACCCCGCCGATTCGGGCTACGAGGCGAGCAACGCCTACGGCATCCATCACGTCCCCACGCTCTTTGTAATCGATGGCTCAGGCAAAATCGCCGAGCGCATCGAGGGCTTTGATAAACGTGCTCTCGAGTCACTCGGCGTCACCTTCACCCCCACCGAGCTTGTCCCCCAGTACAAGCCCGGCTGAGGCAGTCGCAACTAGCCGCCCGTCGGGTGGCCTTACTGTTCCAGCGCCTGCACCACTTCGCTCACCGAAGCGCGCCCGCCGTGCGTCTTGCTCACCTTCGCATAGCGGATCTTGCCGCCGCGCTCCAGCACAAACGTCGACGGATAAGCCGTTTCCTTCGGCGCATCCCAGCGCAGTTGGTACAGGTTCGTAAACGCGTAATCGGTGTCGAGCAGCAGTTCCATGTTGCCGGGCATCTTCTTGTCAGCCACAAACTCCGCGCCCTTCTCCGGCGGGCCCGGGTAAACGAGCAACACCTTGCGGCCTTTCAGCTCGCCAGCCCGCGACACAAACTCCTGCACCTGACGGTTACACAGCGGGCACTGATACCCCGGAAAACCCCGCAACACAATCAACACCACTTCGCCCTGGCCCGTGTGCTCGCTCAGCCGCACCGTCTTGCCATCCAGATTCTTCAGCGCAAAATCAGGCGCGCTCTGCCCCACCGCTGGCGGCTCGGCCATCAGGCTCGCCACCGCCATTGCCATTACGAGTAAAGTCTTCATGCCTGCCACTTACCGCCCGGGCGGCGGAAAGTCACGCCTAGACGTTCACTTTCTTCAAATACTCCACACAATTGCGCACGCTCTCCACCGGGTCGCCCGGCGGGTAATCGAGCTCAATCAGATAATGCTCCACGCCCGCCTTCTCAGCGGCCTTCAGAATCGCCGGCAGATTCAACGTCCCCTTACCCAACTCGCGAAACGCCGTCGGCGGCACATCCACTTCACGCTCCGGCCGTTGTGCATCCGGCGCCATATCTTTCAGATGCACCGACTTCACGCGCCCCTTCCACTTCGCCAGCAACTCTGCTGGCTGATTCCCCGTAATCGACGCCCAGAAGATATCCAGTTCGAGCCGCACGCGCTTGTCCAGCTCCTTATGCAGCCGGTCGATAAACCGCTTGCCCTTCTCGCCGTCAAACTCAAACGCGTGGTTGTGATAGTACAGCTCAATCCCCGCCGCCGCGCATTTCTCCGCCGCCTGATTGATCTTCTCGATTGCCCCCTCGCGTTCCCGCTTGAGCAGCATGCTCGTGCCAATCCGCTGAATGCCAAACTTCTTCGCCAGCTCGATCATCCCCTCGAGCGTCGCCCGCTCGGTGCTGCGTGGTGACTGCACTTTCATCCGCTTGGCCATCTCCGCGCCAAACTCGCCCCATTCTTCCCAAGCCCCGGTAATCACGGCCGATTCGACAAACATGTGCACTGGCTTCAGCCCTGCCGCGCGAATCATCTCGCCCTGGCCGATCAGTTGCGGGGGCCGCACCTCGATCGTCTCCACGCCCGCGGCTCGCAGCGCCTTATAGGTCCCGGCGGGGTCCTTGGCAAGCGAGGCTCGCACGGTGTAAAGGTTCACCCCAATCACATGTCCAAACGGCTTCGCCGCCAGCGCCAGCGGCGCGGCAGCCAACAATTCTCGACGTCCAATCATCGCCGTCAATCTCTCATTTTTTGCCGCGGTTGACAAGCACAAAAAAAGGGCCGCCCCGCGCAGGGACGGCCCTTTGCTCCAGCCTCTTAGAACGCCAACCGCAAACCAAAGCGCATCGACCGTTGGTCATCGAGCGCGCTCGTGATCTGCATAAAGTCACCCGAGTTCACATTCGCGCTCGGATTATTGAAGTGCGGCGTATTCGACACGTTAAACGCTTCCGCCCGGAACTGCAGGTTGAAGCGCTCCTTGATCGTCCAGTTACGGAACAATCCCGCGTCCATGTTCACAATGCTCGGCCCACGCAGGATGTTACGCCCCGTGTTGCCAAACCGTGCCGTCGTCACCCCCGCAAACGCCGCCTTCGAGTAGAACTCACCGGTGCCGCCATTCTGCACCACCGTGCCCACCAGATCCGCCGTCTGCGTATTGCCCGGCGCATTCAACGCGCCACCGTCAGCCGTCACCGTAAAGGGCCGGCCCGAGTAAGCGGCAAACACACCATTTACCTGCCAGCCGCGCACCAGGTATCCCAGCGCCCTTGAAGTACCCGCGTAAGGAATGTCATACACAAACCCCATTTGCAGATTCTTCGGCGTGTCATAACCCGACAGCGCGCGGTTACGAGACAACTGGCTCTTCGCCATAAAGGTGTACTGCGCCCAGCCGTCATCGTCCACTTCGTTAAATGCCTTCGACCAGGTAAACGCGGCCTTCAACACCAGCCCCTTGCCGGCATTGCGATTCGCCGACATCTGCAGGCCGTTGTAGCTCGTGTTCGCCTGGCCATTCCAGTACCACGTCGTCGCCGTACGACCGAACGCCGCATAGAACGGCCGGCCCGTGTTGCCCATGCCGGCTTCGGCCGCGTTCGCGTCCCAGTCGACAAAGCTGCGCCGCGTGTTCGTGCCCACATAGCCAATCGAGAACAGAATCGAGCTCGGCAGCTTGCGTTCAATAAACAGGTTCCAGCTCTGCACATAGCCACGCGTCACCGCGTTGCCCGCGATCGTGCGCATCTGCGCCGTCGCTGGCAGCGGCACCGCCGACTGGCTCAGGTCCGGACCACTAAACGCCGGAATCCCCTGCTCCGTCGTGCCATACGGAATGTAAGCCGTCGCCGACACAAAGTCCTGCGCCACCGTCAGCGGGTAGAACCCGCGCAACGGCCGCGCGAACGGCATCGGGTTATAAGTCAACCCATAACCGCTGCGGATCACCGTGTTTTCATCCAGGCGATAGGCAAACCCGAGGCGCGGCGCAAACAGCTTCTTCGAGGTGCCAATGCCAAGGTCCTTCGGGTTATTGCCACGGCCGCCCAGTTGCACAAGATTCGTCTTCTCGTCCCACTGTTCAATGCCGCCAAATCCCGAGCGCGTCATCATCGGGTACAGCTCATAGCGCAGCCCCATGTTCACCGTCAGCTTGCGCGACACCTGCCACCGGTCCCGGAAGAACAGGCCCAACTGATAGTTGAAGCTCGTCATCTTCGACCACTGCAAGCTCTTGTTCACCGTCGTCGGCAGGCCCAGGAAAAACGCCGCCTGCGAGTTGAACTGGTTGGTCGGCGTCGCCGTCAACACGCCCGCCGCATTCGGCACGCGCGTCCCCGTCGTCGCCTGCGAATAGGCAAAGTTGCCGCGCGGCCCCGCGCCGAGTTCCGGCTGCCAGTGGTTCAACCAGTGCCGCACTCCTTCAAACCCAAACCGCAGCTCATGCGTGCCCGCGATCTTCGTGAAGTTCTGCGTCATCGTGTACGACGTATCGCCGTAGAAGTACGGGTTCCAGGTCTCCGGCAAGCCCAGCTGCGCGTAGTTGGCCACCGTAAAGCTCGGCATGCCGCTCTCGCGCTCCGAGGCGCCATTCGTACCCGGGATCCGCAACGTCTCAAGCCCGATGTTCTTGCCAAACCCGGTCGGGATCGAGTTCGCCCCGGTCCGCGTCCAGCCCATCGTCATGTCCCACAGCAGCGTCGGGGTAAACGTGTACGTCTGGCCCACCGTCGCCAACTGCACCAACTGGTTCGCATCGCCAATCCCCGAGTCGCACGAGCAAGGCCCGCCAGCATCACCAAACGAAGGCCGGCCAATCACCAGCGCCTTCATTGCCGAGTACTTGAAGAACCAGCTGTTCTTCTCGTTGCGGTTCCAGTTGATCTTCGCGTCATAGTTGTCGCGCGTCAGGTTCTGCGGCCCGGTGGCGAAGAAGTTATTCGTCACCCCCGGCAGATTCGCCGCCGGCAGCAGGCCATACAACTGCGACGTCACCCGGCTGATCCGGCTGATCGGGATCAGGTTGCCCGTAAACGGTGACCGGTTGTTGCCCGCCGCGTCGCCCGTCGCCGGGTCATAGATTGTCGTCGCCGAGGCGGCATAGTTACCCGCGCGCTGATCGGCCGTCGGCACGGTCAACAGCTTCGAGCGGTTCAGCCGCTCGCGCGTCCCTTCAAAGCTGCCAAAGAAGAACAGCTTGTTCTTGATCACCGGGCCACCCACCGTGCCGCCGCCGATCGACACCAGGCTCTTCGGCAGCTTGGGGTCCTTGAAGAACACATTGCGCGCGCCCCAGGCGCTATTCTCATGCATCGCAAACAGCGACCCATGCGGCGTGTTCGTGCCCGACTTCGACACCACCGTCGTCGCCGCGCCGCCTGCCATGCCCTGCTCGGCGTCAAAGCTGTTCGTCGAGATGTTCACCGTCTCGATCGTCTCGGCCGGCGCCACATAAGCCGTGTGGTGCGGCAACCAGATGTTCGTGTTGATCGCGCCATCCAGTTTCGTCACGTTGTTGTTGCGGTTCACACCATTCACGCTGGTCGTCAGCGAGCGGCCCGGCGTCGATCCCGCCGAGTTCTGATACCGCCCCGGTGTCGTGCCCGGCACCAGGTTCAGCAGGCTCTGGTAGTTGCGATACCGCGGCAGCGGCATGTTCGTCACTTCCTTCGAGCCGATCTCCGAATGCACATCCGATTTATCGGTCTGCAACTGGGCCACCGACGCATCCACCGTCACCGAATCCGACACCTGACCCACCTTCAACGCCAGATCGAGCCGCGTGACGTTGTTGATGCTGATCACAATCCCCTGCTGGTTTACACTCTGAAAACCCGGCGCCGTCACCTTCAGATCGTATGTCCCCGCGTTGACGTTCTGAAAGTTGTAGCGGCCGTTATCCTCCGACAAGCTGTCACGCACGTATCCGGTTTCCCGGTTCGTAATCGTTACCTTCGCCTTCCCGATCGCCGCCCCCGTGGGGTCTGTTACATCCCCAATCAGCGATCCATACAATACCTGAGCCGACGCACACGTCGGGCTCAAAAGCTGAGCGAACACACCAATGGCACAGGCCACCAGCGCGCTGGTTCCTCGTTTCATATTTAACTCCTGAAATGTTGGGTCACGGGCGACAGCGCCCGATCCGATCGGCAGGGACTCCCTAAGAGTTTTTTAATATTACACGCTCTGCATACACGAATGTGTAATTTTCTGTATTTTTCTAGAACTGAAAGTACACGAACGGGATTTCGACGTCCGTCACCCCAAAAACCGCCAGCACCAACAGCATCGCCGCCACCGCCAGCGCATACCCCACCACACCCCCGCGCACCAGCCGCTCCTCCACACCCCACTTCTCCTCCGCCACGGCCACCACCGCCGCCACCCCCACCAATCCCCAGTGCCACGTCTTCCACCCCCACACGCCCAGCGTTCCCCGCCACAGATGCTCCACCACAAACACCGCGTCCCCCAGCGTCTGCGCTCTGAAGAACACCCACCCATGCAGCACCACCAGCAACACCACTGGCACCCGCCACCACCGCGCGCGCTCCAGG
>CAZBTA010000123.1:0-14903 GCA_964494515.1 uncultured Bryobacter sp. | reverse complement strand
GGCACCACCATCTCGTTGCTGTCCACCCCGGCCACCCTCAGCCTCACCCGCAGGTTGCCCGTCGCCCCGCCGGCCACGCGCACGTTCACCTGATAGAGTCCGATAAACCCGGGCGCATACCCGGCAAACGTCACCTCCGCCGGCGCGCCATTCACGGTCGCCTCCACCGGCGAGGTCACCCACTGGAGCCCCCCGCGCGTCTCCACCGGGCCCAGCCCCGTCGCGTACACCTCAAGGAACTCGCCCCGTCGCAACACCGCCCCCGGAAAGATCCCCGGCAGCACCGGCCTCACCGGTACACTCACCGCCGCGCTCTGCCCTAGCGCCGTCACCACTTGCACTGTCGTGCTCGTCACGCCAGGGATCGCATCCGCCACATAGAAGTTCACCTGCCCGTCACTCACATAGATCAACGGCTGCGCCACGCCATTCACCCGCACCTCGATGCCATTGATCTGCCGCGGCCACGGCAGGCTCGCCCCCGTCGTTACCCCACCCGCCAGATTCGCCCCAAAGATCGTATGGATCCCGAGCGGCGTGATCCCATTCGCGAACGATGCCCCATTCACCACCGTCTCGCTCACCAGAAACGGCCGTCCCAGCGCTGTCGCTTCGACAAACGGTCCGCCCTCAGCCGTCAGCCTCACCCGGTTAAACGGCGCCGCCGCCGGCCGCCACCGGAAGCTCACCTGCCCGTTCTCATCCGTCACCGCGCTTGCCGGCTCCACGGCCCCACCAGTAAACGCATCCGCCGCCACGCGCAATCCCGCGTAAGGCAACCGGTTCTTGTCCATCACGCGCACCACCACCGGCTGCGATAGAAAATCCGTCCCCGCCACCTGCTTGTCCCCGCTCACCACCTCGAGCGACAAACCGTTGAGTGCACTCAACACTTGCACGCGCGCCTCCACCACCTCATAGCTCGCGTCCGGCCCGCTCACCTCCACCACTTCCACGCCCTCGCGGTCTCCCGCGATCGTAAACTCTGCCCGCTTTTGCCCCGCTGCCACGGTCACCGTCCCCGGCGCCCTCACCAGCCCGTTGCGCAGCCTCACGTTAAACGTCCGCGCCGTATCCGCCGTCGTCGCCAGCTCGATCGACGCGGTCGTCGTCCGCCCCTGCACTACACCACTGGCCGGCCACAGGCTCAGCCGCACACTCCGCTTCAACGTCGTCTCCGCCATGGCCCGCTCGTCGGCCGCGCGGAAGTAATAGTTCTCAAAACCGCGCCGGTAGTTGTCCACCTGCGTGATTAGTGCCTCGTTGTGCGTAAAGCCCTTCGGCACGATCACGATAATCGCAAAGCGGAACTTCTTCTGACTCACCGTATAGTCGGGGATGCGCGGCCCCACTGCGCCAATCAGGTCATCAACCGTCACATCGCGCCGTGTCCCGTTAAAGGTCACGCCCACCTGTGGCGAGCTTAAAAACGCCACCGTCGACCCGCTCACATAGAACAGCGGCCCCACGTCCTCCTTCGCCCGCAAGCCCATCAGATATTGGTCAAGCGGCGAATACCCCTGCGTCACCGCCACGGTCTCAAACCGCGGCACGGCCCCCGCGCCCTTGTCCTGAATGCGATTGCCCTCGAGCAGACTCGCCTCGCTGTTGAACGTAAAGTTCCAGTGCGCCGTCTGCCGCCCCAGCATCGGCAGGCTCGTCGGGTTCTGCGGATCTCTCACACTGGCAAAGGCGAGAAACAGATGCCCCGCCTCATGCGCCAGCACTGTGATCGGCGTGTCCCGCGCGCTCGACCTCACCCCCAGAATGCCGTTCGGGTCCGCCGGATACTGCGTCACCGGCCCCATGTTCAGCACCGCCTGCAGCCGTCGCGGGCTGCCGTAATCCTTGCCGAAATCCACTTCCCGGTCCCCATACCCGCGCCGGTTGTTGCGCACTGTCGATTCATACGCCACCACGCCCGACCCCGCCGTCACGCCCACCACGTTGTAGAACGCCAGATAGTCATAGGCGTCCTCATGATTCTCATAGAATCGCTGCGCCGCCGCCGCGATATCGATCTCCTCGAGCGCCGTAAACCGCTCCGCGATTGCCCCCGTATACGTCTGCCCGCTCGCGCTCAAAAACGGCTGCACATTCGTCCCGCCCGTCAGTCGCCCCGGCGCAATCCCCACCACCGCCGCCGACGTATTGATCGCCTGAAACGCAATCTCCATCGTCCCGTTCGCGAGCAGCCTCACCTGAAATGTATTCAGCGGCCCCGTGCCAAAGCTCGCATACAGCGGCACGCCCACCCAGCTCACCACCAGTCGTTCCGCCGTCGCCAGGATCTTGATCGTCCCCGCCCGCGACGGGTCCAGGTCCTGGAAGAATCCCGCAATCCGCGGCACCCCGCTCAATAGCCGGCCGAGGCTCCGGTCCGCCGTCGAGCTGTCCCCTTCCCCGAACGTCAGGTTGCCATCGGAGTTCACAAACACATTGCGCTGCGTCGTTCCAAAGTAGTTAAAGCCAAACCCGATCGCCTGCGCCAGCGTGTCGTCATCCCCCAGCACCACCGTCTGCCCCGCGTCGGCCTCGGTCGCGCTGTAGTCGCCATCAATCACGTCCAGCTTGTAGCTGCCCTCCCCTGCTGGCGTAAACCGCAGTGTCCGGTTCGCCAGGTTGAACAGGTTCCGCCGGCTCACCACCGCCGCGTCCTCTTCCATCAACACAATGTCGCCCTGGTCCCGCGTCGCCCCGCGCACCTCCTCGGCGGCCCCCAGGCCCCCCGCCATCTTGCGCAGCACCATCTCCAACTGGCGCCGCTCCAGATTTCCCTTCGCCCGGTACAGCTCCTCAATGGCCCGTTCCGGGTAACTCCCGCAAAGTTCCGCATCGCGCTTCCCCGAAAGAATCAGGGGAACAAACAACACCCCAACAAGCGTAATTCTGGTTACAGTCATGAGTATGGCCTTCTGTACAAATTGCGGAGCACAGCTCGACGAATCGGCGCGGTTTTGCCCCAAGTGTGGGACGCCTCTGGCGGGACCTTCAAGTACCACAATTAGCACACCCGCCTACAGCGTCCCAGAACCCCTCAGCTACGACATCCAGGGTGATAACCTCCAGATCGTACGCTGCCACCTCAAGCCCGGTCAGGAGCTCTACGCCGAAGCCGGCAAGATGGTCTACAAGACCGCCAATGTCAATTGGGAAACCAAAATGCAGGGCGACAGCCTCGGCTCCAAGATTTGGGGCGCCGTCAAGCGCAAGCTCATGGGCGAGAGTCTGTTCATGACCTACTTCCGCTCCAACGGCAATGGCGAAGTCGGCTTCGCCGGCAGCTACCCCGGCCGCATCCAGCACTTCGACCTCCGCCCCGGCCAGACGATCCTCGTCCAGCGCGATAGCTTCCTCGCCGCACAGACCTCCGTCCAGCTCAACATCGCCCTCGTCAAAAAGCTCGGCTCCGGCTTCTTCGGTGGTGAAGGCTTCATCCTCGAAAAACTCACCGGCCCCGGCATCGCCTTCATCCACGGCGGTGGCGACTTCATCGAGTTCAATCTCGCCCCTGGCGAAACCATCCAGGTCGACACGGGCTGCATCGTTGCCTTCGATGAATCTGTCAACTACGACATCCAGTTCGTCGGCGGCATCAAGACGGCTATCTTCGGCGGTGAAGGCCTCTTCCTTGCCACGCTCACCGGCCCCGGCCGCGCGATCATCCAGTCGATGACCCTCGAGAAAATGGCCCGCGAGATCGGTTCCGCTTCCACCGTCAGCGGGGGCGACGCGCATAACCCGCTCGGCGCCATCGGCTCCATCTTCTCCGACGACTAACCCATCCCACTCCTCCCGCATCCAAAACGAAAAAGGGCCCGCCATCGGCGGGCCCTTTTCTCAAACTGCAAATCAGCGGCGGCTTTACTTGCGGCGCTTCAGGTACATCCCCACCGGCAGCGCCAGCAGCGCCAGCGCCATCGTGCTCGGCTCCGGCACCGGATTCACCGCCTCCACTCGCGTGGTCTCCGTAAGAATGTCAGGCTCAAGGCCCGGCAAGAAACTGATGAACAAATTCGATTCAAAATCCTGCTGATCATCGCTCACGTAGTTCAACGAGAAAGCCGACCCGTCAAGGCTCACCGGATTGTCAAACAACGGCCCACTGAAACTCACAAGGAAGCTCAACGTGGTGCCGAACGTGCCCCGCTGCAGGTATTCATTCACTGCCCCACTGTTCACGATCGTCACCGAGGTGCCCACCGAGCCGCTTGCGCCGCCGCTCAGCGTCGCCGCATCAAGCACACTAAAGCCGGTCACATTCGAGATCACCGCCGTGGCGGCATCAGACGTGCCACCCGGATTGAATTGCAACGACAGATAGCCATTACCACCACTCACAATGCCCGTTGAGGCGGTCACCTGGTAGCTGATGGATCCCGCCCACAGGCTCATGCCCGCCACGAGAAGAAATGAAAGAAGAAGACGCTTCATGCTGTAAAACTCCCGGTATCATACGGGGCCTAGAAGGCCCCGCTGTAAACCTTTGTAGTGTAGTTGATCAAAACATTGGCGGGGTTCGTAAACTGTACTGGTACTGCAAGCGTCCCACCCGCCGCAATCGTCGTCGCGTTGTTCACCAGAAACACGCCCTGGTAGTTGGTACCAGTCGCGTTCGCCAGCGTCACGCCACTCGGCAGACCCGTCAGCGCCACCGTAAACGGCCCGGTTAAAGCCGCTGTTCCCGTGTTGCGCAACACGATGTTGCCGCTGTAAATGCCGGTCACCGAATTGCGGATCAGGCCCGTGCGCTGCACCGTGATGCCGCTCGTAATCGGCTGTGCCGTCGTCAGGTAGAGAATGCCCGGGTCATGGTCGCTCAGCCGCAGCGGCGAATTCGCATCGCCACGTAGTACTTCCGCAAACTCGCTGTTCAACCGAACGTACTGGCCACCGGTAACCTGTTGCGACAGGCCCTGCGAGAACAAAATGTGGTCCAGCGTCTGGTGGCTGCCGTCGAACACATAGCTGAACCGCTGCGACACATCCGGGATGATCGTCAGCATGTTCGTCAGGTTCGGGTTCACCAGGTCAGCGGTGCCCTTCACCACTTGCGTATCAGGAGCCGGGGCGCCGATCAGCGTCCCCACGATATCGGTGTAGCCGTCGTTCACTTCAAACGCGTTCATGTCGCCGGTCACCACCAGCTTCACGTTCGGGTTCGCCACCTGCTCGCTCTGGATCAGGTTTGCCAAAAACTCGGCCTGCGCCGCGCGCTTGGCGCGCACTCGCGGCCCGTCACTGCAAGCGGCTTCGTCGTTCACCCCATTCAGGCTGCGCAGATGGTTGCCGATCACCACGAGGTCGATCGTCCTGCCGCCCTTGGTCACCGAACCGCGCAGCACGAGCGGCGGACGGTCGTTCAGCAGTTCAGAGGCCGCCGTGCAGGGGTTGGAATAGGTCGCCGCCGCGCCAACTTGCGTCACGCTTGTCACCGTCACCGTGTTCTTCACGATAAAGCCCACATCAATGCCGCCCACGTCGTTACCCTCAATCAGGTAAGGCGTGTAGAGGCCCGCCACCCCGGCATCGGTGCTCACCTTGTTGGCGATCGACTGCAAAACGCTGAGGTTCTCGACTTCTTCAAACGCCACCACATCCGGCAGCTTCAGGTTGTTGCGGATCGCCAGCGACAGCTTGTTCAACCGGTTGTTCAACGCCGTCGTCGTCAGCGCCACATCGCTCACGCCAGGGTCGTCGGTCGTATCAAAAAACCGCTCCACGTTGTACTTGGCGATTGTCACTTCATTGGCCCGCGGCGTCGGCGCAAAGCCTTCGCTCACTGAGGTGCCACCCACGGTCGGCGCCGCCGTCGGGTTCAGGCGATACGAGGTCGTCGCCCAGTCGAGCACGCCAACGAGGTTCGTAACCACTTGGCCTACATTCACATTCACCGCGCTCTGGCCGGCCCGGTCGCTATCCACCAGCAGGCGCTCCGGATTGCCATCAAACAGCGGGATCGCGCAGTTGCTGCCGGCCGCGCACAGCGGTACCGTCGAGAACGGATCAATACCCGCCTCGCGGAACGGCGTCGCCGTCCCCGTCAGCACACCCGTAAAGATGCCGTTCGAGCTGCCCGTCGCGTTCGGCTCGCTTGTCGTTCCATCCGTGGCGGCCACCACGGTCAGGCTGGCGATGCTCACCAGCATGCCTTCAAAGCGCTCCAACTGCCGCACGCCGCCACTCGCCGTCAAACTGGTGATCGCCACCGGCGTCGGCAAAGCGTTACCCGTGCTGATCTGGGTCACCGTCGGCGTGGTCAATTCCGTCAAGGTTTCCGTGCTCTGCGTAAACTCGGTCACCGTACCCGTCACCTGCACCAGGTTGCCCACCGTGGCCGCCGCGGGAGGCGCGCTCGAGGTGAATACCAGAATGCCTTCGCTCGTCGCCGGATCAGCATCCGCTTCGGCATCCGGCGTCTGGATAAAGAACCCGTTGCTCACTCGCGCCGTCACAATGCCGCGCGTCGTCACCGACTGGCCCACCAGCGGCGAGGCGGGACCATTACCCTGAATGCTATTAATGGCAGTCAGTGTCACTACTGGCACGATCTGCCAGCTATACGACTGCGTCCCCGAGCAGGTCGCCCCGCTCGTGCTGTCTGTCGCCCGCACCGCGAAATTGAACGTCCCGTTGGCGTTTACCGTTCCCGTCAGCGTGTCGCCCACCAGGTTCACCCCGTTCGGCAGCGTCCCCGAGCTCACCAGATAGGAGTAAGGCGCAACGCCTCCGGTCGCTGTCACTTGCACCGACACCGGCGTGCCCTGATTGACCGACTGCAGCGAAGTCGGCGTCAGCGTAATCGTCGGGCAAACCGTCCCGCCGCTACCCGTCGCAGTCAGCGAAAAGTCATCAATCGCCAACCCGTCATCCGCCCCAGCGGCGTCAAACGAGTTCCAGCGGAAGGCAAACGTCGCCCCCGGCGCAATGCTCAAACCCGTGATCGTAAAGGTGATCTTCCGGCGGTTTGCCACCGCGTTACCATCGAGCGCCCCGGTCGTCCCCGCCGAGATCGGCGCGTTGAAATCGAGGTCATTCACATCCACCCACGTCCCTGAGGTCACACTGTATTGAAAGTCCAGCCGGTCCGTCCGCCCCGTCGCTCCCAGCCGCCACTGCTCACCGGTGTAGGTCACCTGCAGACTCGTAATCGTCTGCCCCGAGTTGTTCACAAAATTCGCGCTGAGGGTCGGCACGAGGTTGCCGCTCTGCAGGCCACCAAAGGCGCGCTCGGTAGTGCCGGCCGCCCCGAACGAATAAGTGTCCCCGGTATTGCTGCTGCCGGTGCCCGCCGTATAGGTCGTGTTGGCGTTGGCGTTCGCTTCGCTAAAGGCCCATCCGCTGGGGACGGTGCTCGAAGTTCCCGTCGAGGCAAGGCTGTCAAAGTTCTGGGTGACCGGGGTTCCAACGTTCACCGAGATCTGTGCGCTGGCAAGGCTTGCGAGGGCAAGCGCCGCCAATAGGAGGCTGGTAGTCCTTCTCATACTCCGTTAGGCTACCAGCGATTCGTTTACTTTTGAATGAATTGCTCGTCAACTGGTACTTGGTACCCCGCCACCAGCCGGTTGGTCTCGTTAGCCATGCCCACCACCGCCATCAACTCGCCAAACATCGCGTCCGTCATGCCCTTTTTGCGGGCCGCCGCGGTGTGCGAAGCAATGCAGTACTGGCAGCCGTTGGTGACGCTGACGGCGATATAGATGAGTTCCTTGACCATAGGGTCAAGTTCGCCCGGCCCCATGATCTCCTGCAGGCTGGCCCAGGTGCGCTTCATGGTCGCGGGGTCGTTGGCCAGCGCCTTCCAAAAATTGTTGACACTGTCAACCTTGCGCACCCTCATGATCTCGTCATAAACCGCCCGCACCTCTGGGCTTGCTTCGTCGTACTCGATCAGCTTCATTTCTGCTCCAAAACCTGGATTACCTCGGCATAACCCTGCCGTTTGGCCTCTTCAAGGGCTGTCCGCCCGTTGGTGTCCGTCAGGGCGGGGTTGGCCCCACGGGCCAGCAGGTAGCGCACGATCTCGACCTGTCCGCTCTTGGCGGCCAGCAGCAGCGGCGAGTTCTCCCGGTCGTCAACGGCATCCAGCTTCGCCCCCGCCTCAACCAATAGCCTCACGACCTCCGGACGGCGGCGACTGACGGCAAAGTGCAGCGGCCCGCTCGACTTCGGCGGCCCATCCACCTTCGCGCCTTTGGCGATCAACAGCTTGAGCGTCTCGATGTCGCCGATCTGCACGGCAAGGAACATCGGGTCCCCACCCGGGCCGCGGCCCTCGTTGGGGTTGGCCCCTTCGTTGAGCAGCCGCCTGATGTCCTTCACCCGACCCTCGCGGATCGCGAGGCTCAGGCTGTCGCCGAATGTCTCATTCCAGCCACTGAAGGGCAACACCATCACCACAGCCACCAGCAACACCGGCACCAGCGCCCAGAGGCGCGTGCCCATGCGAATGCGTTCGCCAATCTTGCCCTTGACGGCCTCGTAGCGCTTCTTCGCGTCGGCTCCCTCTTCGCCAAGGCTGCGCCGGCCGCGCTCATAGAGCATGTACCAGGCGATCAGAAACGCCCCGTAAATCGGCATGAAGCTGAAGGAGGCAAACGACATCGTGCCACCCAGGCCCCCGGCGAGCGCCTCGCGGAAGATGATCCGCACCGGCGCCTGCACTACCACCATCACAACAGGCAAATACAAAGCCACCATGAACGCCACCGCGATGCGGCGCACCACCAGGGCGAGCACCATGTGTTCGGTGCCCCGCGTCAACTGTTCGCTGCGCAGCCGCGCCTCGGCGGCAGGTTTGTTCTCAATCGTTGCCACCAGATGGGCAAGACCATGCACCAGTGGCCGGGTGGTAAACACCGCGGCCTTCCAGCCCTGCCAGGCGTCACGCGCCGCGATGAGGCTTTCGTTAAGCCACGCCTTCACCGACGAATCGTTCGTGCGCAGATAAATCGTCCATCGCGCCATCGCCATATCGCACCACACCATCGCGAGGTATGCGATTACGACGTGGAATGGCAACAGCACCAGAAAGCCCTGCCAGTCTTCGAGCAACCCTTGCTCCATCAGGGCGCGGACGCCGACCCGCAAGGTCGACAACACCATGCCCGAAGGCAGGATCGCAGCACCCAGCATGGCAAACCAGGTGCCCGAGTTGCCGCCGCTCATCTGGCGGCTCTCCTTGAGCAGGTTGACTTCGCCTTCCACTGCGGCCCGCAGACGGGCCACAAAACTGATGCAGTCTGGCGCGCGGTAAGCCGGGTCCTTGGCCAGGCTCTCAAGGATGACATTCGAGATGATCACGCTGAGATTCGAGTTGCGGGAATGCGGCGCATCCGGCGTAGTCGTGATCTGCTGCTCGATCAGCTCGCGGGCATTGCCCTTGAAGGGCAACTCGCCAGCGAGCATCATATAGGCCATCATCGCGAGCGAATAAAGATCACTCTTCTCACTCACCGGCATGCCGCTGCACTGCTCGGGCGACATAAAGGCCGGCGTGCCCAGTGTCGCGCCCACCGTGGTGGTGAAGCCCGACGCCTCAGCAAAGGCACTGGTAAGCCCCATCTCGGTCGGCGCCAGCACCTGCGTCGCGTTTTCATCGGCCAGATCAGCGGGCTCGATGTTCGGCGCCGCTTCGAGCTCGGGGATCTCCATCGACAACGCCGAGGGGTCGGCAAGCTTGGCGATACCAAAGTCGAGCACCTTGACGATGTAGCCGCCACGGCCGTCGGGCTGCAGCCAGATGTTCTGGGGCTTGAGATCGCGGTGCAGGATGCCATGGCCGTGCGCCTCGGTGACACCCAGTGCGATCTGCTCCAGAATGTCCATCGCCATGGCCGGCGGCATCAGCGGCGTGCGCTGCAACAGGTCATACAGCGTCTCGCCATCGAGAAACTCCATGGCGAGGTAGGCCACCTGCGTGACATCGATCACGGTGACGCCAAAGTCGGTGACGTTGACGACGTTCGGGTGCCGCAGGCGCCCGCTCGCTTCGGCTTCGCGCTGAAAGCGGATGAGCAGTTCGCGGTTGCGCATGAACTGCGGCGCGATGACCTTGACGGCCACCACGCGCTTGGTGCCCGTGTGGATCGCCTGATAGACACTGCCCATGCCGCCTTTGCCGAGCAGTTTTTCGATCAGGTACTTGTTATCGAGAGTACGCCCAATTAATGGGTCCATGCGAACCTATCAGCATACAGCAATGAAGCCTATTGTCCATGTAG
This sequence comes from uncultured Bryobacter sp., assembly GCA_964494515.1. Taxonomy (GTDB): domain Bacteria; phylum Acidobacteriota; class Terriglobia; order Bryobacterales; family Bryobacteraceae; genus Bryobacter. The sequence continues at coordinate 4,680 of CAZBTA010000123.1, read as the reverse complement.
TTGCCCACATTGAAGCCCTGCCGGGCTATGAGCAGGAAGTGCGCGAAGTGCTCGAGAGCTATATCGCGCCCACCCGCAAAGAAAAGGGTTGTATCCGTTACGACCTCTTTACAGATGACAGCGATCCGAAGAAGTTTACTTTTATAGAAGAATGGGCCTCGAAGGAAGACCTCGAAGCCCATTCGAAGAGTGATCACCTTGCCGCGGGTCGCATCAAGCTCGAAGGCAAGAAGCAGCCCAACTGGGTGCAGTTGCTAACCCAGGTTGAGCTTTGAGCTCGCGCGGCTGTAGCCGAAGTAAACGATAAAGCCCAGCAGCATCCACCCGAGAGCAGTCAACTGCGTGAACTGGTCGAGACCGATGATCATCGCCGAGCAAACCACGACGGCAAGGATCGGCACGATGGGAACCAGCGGCGTACGGAACGGCCGGTTCAACTCGGGGTTGGTGCGGCGGAGCAGCCACACGCCGATGCTCACCACGATGAAGGCGAACAGCGTGCCGATCGAAGTGAGGTCGCCGGCAAGGCTGCCGGGGATGAAGCCGCTGAACAGGCCGACGAAGACGAACAGGATCATGTTCGACTTGTAGGGCGTCTTGTACTTGGGGTGCAGTTCGCTGAAGACCTTCGGCAGCAGGCCGTCGTTGGCCATCGAGAAGAACACACGGCTCTGGCCAAGCAGCATGACGAGGATGACGCTTGAGAAGCCGGCGAGGATGGCGACCGTCACCATGGTGGCGAGCCATTCGTAGCCGGGCATGTACTTGGAGATGGCGTAGGCGACGCTCGCTTCCTTACCAGCGATCTTGAATTCCTGCCAGTTGGCGACGCCCGTCAGCACGTGGCCGAACAGGATGTAGAGGAACGTACAAACGGCGAGCGAACCCATGATGCCGACGGGCATGTCGCGCTCGGGTCGTTTGGCCTCTTGCGCCGCGGTTGATACCGCGTCGAAGCCGATGAAGGCGAAGAAGACAATGCCCGCGCCGCGCAGCACACCTCCCCAACCATGCTTGAAGAAGTCTTCGTGACCAGCGGTGCCCTCGGGGATGATGTAGGGCGTGTGGTTGGCCGGGTTGATGAACTGCCAGCCGAGGCCGATGAACAGCAGCACGATCGCCATCTTGACGAAGACGATGACCGAGTTGACGGTGGCCGACTCCTCAGTGCCCTTGATGAGCAGCAGTGACAGCAAGAGCAGAATCAGCAGGGCCGGAGCATTGAAGATGCCATGCACACCATCCGGCGACACCTCCATGGGAGAGTGACACCACTCATATGGAATCACGCCGCCCAGCAGTTTATTCAGATACTCACTCCAGGCAATCGAGACGGTAGCCGCCCCGAGCGCATATTCGAGAATCAGAGCCCAACCAATCGTCCAGGCGACCATTTCGCCCATGGTGCAGTATGCGTATGTATAAGCGCTGCCGGCGATGGGGATCATGGCGGCAAATTCGGCGTAGCAGAGGCCAGCAAAGGCGCAACCGATAGCGGCCACGATGAAGGACAGCGTCACGGCCGGGCCGGCGGCTTCGGCTGAAGCAGCAGCGGTACGGACAAAAAGGCCCGCGCCAATGATGGCGCCGATGCCGAGAGCCACCAGGTTTTTGGCGTCAAGCGTGCGCTTAAGGCCGCCGCCATCCGCCTGACTGAGCAGGGTGGTTAATGACTTCTTGCGAGTAAGACTCATTGAGAAACCTCGTTTTTCTTCCAGACGAAGTAGACCGGGATGCCTAACAGCACGATGAAAAGACCCGGCCAGGTATAGTTTGGCTTGTTCAGCAGCAGTAGCACTTCGATAGCGCCGGCGGCCAGAATGTAGAACATTGGCAGCACGGGATAGCCGAAAGCCTTGTAGGGGCGCTCCATGTCCGGACGCTTGCGCCGGAGGACAAAAATGCCCCAAATCGTCAGCATGTAAAAGAGCAGAACCGCAAATATAACATAGTCAAGCAAATCACCGTAACGCCCTGTTAACGTAAGCCCGCAGGCCCACAAACACTGCACCACGATGCTGGTGACCGGGGTTTGCGACTTCGGATCGAGCCGGCCACAGACCTTGAAAAACAACCCGTCGTTGGCCATCGCGTAGTAGACGCGAGAGCCGGCGAGGATGAGGCCATTGACGCAGCCGAACGTGGAAATCATGATCGCGGCGGCCATCCATTTTTCCGCGCCAGCGCCCATAAACTTCTGGACGACGGCGGTGCCGACACGATCCTGCGCGGCGGTCTTGATCGCCTCAAGCGGCAGGACGCTCAAGTAGACAAAATTCGCGAGCAGGTAAATGATGCTTACCGCGCCGACGCCAAGGGCGAGGGACAGCGGCAAGTCGCGCCGGGCGTTTTTCATTTCGCCGGCAAGAAAGGTGATGTTGTTCCAGCTATCACTCGAAAACAGGCTACCCACCATGGCGACGCCGGTGGCGGTGATTACGGCCGTAGTCCAGTCAGCATTGGCCCAAAAATTATCAAAATTGGCGTGAACGGCTTCTTCGTTGCGCCCGAGCACGAGCCCGAGGCCGACCATACCGAGCAGCGCGGCTACCTTGGCGATGGTGAAGATGTTCTGCACGATGGCGCCAGTGCGGACGCCGCGGGTATTGACCCAGCTCAACAGCAGAATGACGGCAATGCCGACGGCCTGCAACCATGGCCCCTGGATGGCCGGAAAGAAGACCCCGGCAAACTTGGCAAAGGCGACGGCAACGGCGGCGATGGTGCCCGTCTGGATGACGACAAAGAACGTCCAGCCGAACAGGAACGCGGGCATGGGCCCGAAGGCCTCACGCAGATAAACGTACTGCCCACCGGCCTGCGGCATGGCGGCGGCAAGCTCGCCATAGCTGAGCGCGGCCACCAGCGTGAGCACGGCGGTAATCACCCAGGTAAGCATGAGCAAACCGGGCGAGTTAACCTGGCGGGCGATGTCGGCCGAGACAATGAAGATCCCGGAGCCGATCATGCCGCCGGTCACGATCATCGTGGCGTCGAGGAGACCGAGGCCTTGAACAAGCTTAGTTGGTGTAGCCATGTTGAAACGTTGTCGCGGAAAGACTTTAGTGTATACGGCGGCTGCCAGAGAGCGCTAATGACCGCCACCATTTCCACTCCAGATGAGAGTACTGGAGCCGCGTTAGCCAGCGTGATGCCACCAATGGCAACCAGCGGGTGAGGCGAATGGAAGGGTCCGATACCGACAACAGGGTCAGGATTGGCTTTGGATTGGGTTTGATAAACAGGCCCGATGGCCAGGTAATCGACAGGCAGAGACTCAGCGGCGGCCAGTTGGGCGGCCGAATGAGTAGAGAAGCCGAGGCGGGCATGGGGGCCGATGATGCGGCGTGCTTCGACAGGCGGCAGGTCATCCTGACCGACGTGAAGCCCCAGGCCGAACAACGCCGCGTAATCGGCGCGATCGTTCAGGATGAGATCGGGCTTGATCTTCGCGCAGGCCTCGAGGGTGGCAACGAAGTCGCGGGTGAAATCACCCTTATGCCGGATCTGAATCCAGGTAGCGCCGCCATCGATGGCGGCCTGAAGGACATCCTCGAGAGGATGGTCATGAAGTTGAGAGGTGTCGAGGATCGGGTAAAGCGACACTATTCCTGCATGGGGGCCTGATTGTCAGAATCAGCCCAGGCCGAAATCTTCAAACGACGACACACCCAGCACAGCCCTTCTTCGGAATTGGGGGCGACATCGCTGCCGCACACCGTGCACTTGGGTTGGCGCGGTTCTTCTTCGACTTCAACAGTCTTCTTTTTCTTTAGTTTGTCTGCCAAGCTTCGATTTTAGCAGCACCCTGACGGCGGGCGAGCCAGGCCTTAATGTCTTCGACGTAGGCATAGCCTACGGGGACTACGAGCAAGCTGAGGAGCAGACAGAGCATCTGGCCACCGATGATCGTGATGGCGATGGCGGAACGCTGACCAGCGCCCGCGCCAACACCGACGGCGGTGGGGATGAGGCCGGCGACGATCGAGAGCGTCGTCATGAGAATCGGCCGCAAGCGGACCGAGTTGGCCTCGATGATGGCCTCGCGGAGGGGACGGCCCATTTCGCGGAGGCGGTTCATATAGTCGATCTGGAGAATGCCGTTCTTCTTGACGATGCCGAGCAGCAACAGCACGCCGAGGGCGCTGAACAGATTCATCGTGCGGCCTGTGCCCATGAGGCTGAGCAGCGCGAAGGGAATCGACAACGGCAGCGTCGAGAGGATGATGAGCGGGTGGATCAGGCTTTCAAACTGGGCGGCGAGCACCATGTACATGAAGATGGAGGCGAGGCCGATGGCCAGCAGCATGTTCTTGGTCGTTTCTTCAAGCACCTTGACCTGACCAGAGAAAGCGACGCGATAGCCGGGAGGAAGGCTGACGCGATCGATGGCGTCGTTGGCGGCCTGGGCGGCTTCGCCAAGGGCGTGACCGAGGGCGACGTTGCCATAAACACCGACGCTGAACTGGCGGTTGTATCGGTCGACGCGGCTGGGCCCAAGGCCCTGCTCGAGCTGGGCAATCGAGTCGAGACGGATGAGACCCTTGGCGCTCGGCACCAGCAGACGCGAGAGAACTGTTTTGTCGTCACGCTGGTGCGGCAGCAGCCGCATCATGACGGGGTACTGCTCGGCGTCTTCTTTGAAGGTGGAGATCTGGTCTTCGCCCGACATCAGCAGGC
>CAZBTA010000122.1:0-14989 GCA_964494515.1 uncultured Bryobacter sp. | reverse complement strand
TGATGATATCGAACTGCATCGCCCGCTGGCCGAGCAGAGTGATGGGCCGATCGCGGCGTTGATTCAGGATCTGAAGGCGAGCGGATTGCTCGATGAGACGATCGTGCTGGTGGGGGGAGAGTTTGGCCGTACGCCGGCGGTGGAAGTGGGTGGGCTCGTCAAGGTGCAAAACGGCCGCGACCACAACAATCACGGGTTCTCCTATCTGGTGGCTGGGGGCGGATTCCGTGGCGGCATGACCTATGGCGCCACGGATGATTTCGGTTTTGCGGCCGTGGAGAACAAGGTTCACATCCATGACCTGCACGCCACGATCCTGAACCAGTTGGGGCTCGATCACACGAAGCTGACCTACCGGCACAGCGGACGCGATTACCGGCTGACGGATGTGGCGGGCAATGTGGTGCGCGACATTATTCGCGGCTAGTCTTTACCGCGCTGCTGCCAGTGAGTATCGGTGACGGCGCCGTCGGGATTGACGGTGAGGGTGACGACGAGAAGGCTGTCGCCCTGAGGGATGGTGGGGAAGTTGAGCGATTTCCAGATGTAGAGTTGGCGGCCGCTGACGCCGTCGACGATTTCATTGGGTGGACCGAAGACCTTTTCGGCTTCCCAGGCCTTTTTGCCGGAGAGGTGGCTGAGTTCGGCGCTCATGGCTTCGGCCCGGCGACGGGTGCGCCAGTTACTCAACATCTCTTGCGCGATGGAGTACACGCATAGAAGCGTGACGGAAAGCACCAATAATATGACTTCCCAAAGCATGGCGCTGTATGAAAAGATAATCTCCACTTCCATTATGCGGTATTTATTTTTCGCGTCCGTAGTGTGGGTGGCGCAGGTGGCGCTGGCCCAGCAGATGTTCAATGGATCGTTCTCGAAGCCGGTGGTGTTGAAGGCGGGAGAAGTGGTGGAGGTTTCGGCCGGCGTAAGCGCGGCAAGCAAGCTGCCGCCGAACGGCCGCATCGCGGTGGAGTTTGGAGGGATGCGCAAGGTGGTGCATGCGCTCGACCCGGACGTGTTCTTCTATTACCGCGCGCCCAAGGCCGGCACGTATACGTTGACGGCGAAAGCGGTGGAGGATGAGGAGCCGATCTTCAATCAGGCGCGGTGGCGGGAGATCGGATCGGTGGCAATGCTGAAGCCGTATCCAAAGCTGACGCCCTGGCCCAAGGGTTTGAGCGTGCCGTGGCATGCGGATGTGAAGCCGGTGCAACTGGGCACAGCGACGCGCGGCATGACGCTCGAGCTTGAGCCGAACAATTCCATCGCCGAGGCGCAGCCGATTGTGATCGGCGCCAAGGGCGGCGATGAGAATCAGCACATTCTGGGCGGGGCTGATGACATTGAATACTTCGACAACGGCGAGGTGACCAAGGGCAAGGGGGATGATTACTTCCGCATTGAGTTCAAGGGAACGACGCCGAAGCTGTTTACGGCGAGCCTGATGTTGCCGGATCCGTTTGTCGTGGCGCGCCTGCGGGTATTCAGCGCGGATGGCAAGGAGTATCGTGAGGGGCAGAACGCGAATGAGCGCGTGCACCAGCAACTTGAGGAACATCGCACGGCGATCACGCGCAAGCTGATGCCGGGTGGAGTTTACTATCTGGCCGTTGAGGCGAATTCGCCGGGGTATGAGGTGGAGTTGCGAGTGCGCGATGTGGCGCCTTACACGGATCCGCGTAAGGCAGTGCAGCAGGCGATGTATGACCACATGACACAGGTGCATGCGTGGCTGTTGAATCGGCCGCGCGGGGCATCGGTGGACCGGCGCATTCGCGATACGGGTTCGCTGCTGGGCACGATTTGTATGAGCTGCCATACGCAGTCGAGCGTGTGGGGACCGGCGGTGCCGGTGTTGCATGGATACCCGCTCGAGACGACGCACAATCTGCGGCAGTTGACGAATCTGATGTATGAATGCCTGCGGCCGACCAATGAGCTGGCCGAGGCGGCGAATAACACGAGTCTGGCGCCACTCGATCTGGGGGATGGGCCGGCGGGTACGCGGGCGGCGGGATTCAATGTGGTGATGGCCGAGATGCTGACGCAGCCGAAGCGGTTGCATTCTGCCCAGCAGGTGCGCACGGCGAACTTCATGCTGCAATCGGCTGATCCGAGCGGCATCAATGCGGCGGGGCCGGGGTCGAACTACGGGCAGGCGATTGTGTACCGGTTTGCCGGGACGATTCTCGAGCGGGCGTGGCGCGATACGAAGAATCCGAAGTATTTTGAGGCGCTTGAAGAGAAGGCCCAAAAGCTGCTGGATCTGAAGCCGCGCTACACGGATGACCCGGCCAATCGGGTGGAGTTTTTCCGCAAGGTATTCCCGACGGCGGGGCACAAGTGGGAAAAGCAGATCATGGCGCAGGTGCGGGCTGATGAGCTGGCATTGCGCAAGGCGCAGCGTCGTGAGGGATGCTGGGGTTTTGATGACAAGGGTGAATGTGACCCGGCACCGACGGCGTTGGCGCTGACAGCACTCGGGGCGCTGGGGTTTGATGATCGTGATGCTGCGGTGAAGCGCGGCGTGGATTGGCTGCTGAAGATGCAGGACCCGTATGGGCGGTGGAACAAAGCGGCGTTGACCGGGTTTGTGACAACTGCTTATGTGGAGCATGCGCTGGCGCGTTTGTATCCCATGAAGCCGGTGGTGAAGACGCGTGCCGACTACGAGCCGAAGGCCGGCGAGAGCGTGCTCGATACGCTGGCCCGGATGAGGGCTCTTGCCCAGTTGGGTCTGAATGTGGAAGACCGGCAGTACACTGACCTCGTGCTCGAAGGCGCGAAGCATCCGGTGGCGGCCGTGCGGTACCTGGCTCAGATTGCCCTTGGCGCGCTGCGTGACGATCGAGGTGTGGCGGTGCAACTGGTCGGCGCTGGTGATGCGTCGAAGATGGTACGCGAGGCGGCGCGGTGGGGATTGCGCCAGACGATGCTCGACGACAAGGGCTGGGACCTGGTATTCGCCCAGGCGCAGACTGGGACGGATCGCACGCGTGAGACGATCGCCGGGGCGCTGGTGATGCGCGCCGATGCCGTGATGAGCCGCTCAAGCGTGGGCTTTGATCGCCTGACCAAGCATCTCGACCGGATGATGAATGAAGATCCGGCGCCTGCCGTGCGGGCGTGGGCGACGCGGGCAGCGTGGAACTGGTGGATCTACAATCCGCCGGTGCGTGCCGCGGTGAACGCGAGCGTGATTCGTGCGCTGGAGCGTGAAGAGCCGAGCGTGCTTGCCGAAAATGCGATGCGCTACCAGATGGAAGCATTGTTTATCGCCAACGGGCAGCGCGCCAACCCGAGCAAAGAGCACCAGTACAAAGAACTATCGGTGTTGTTTGAGCAGTTGTCGAAGCGGCTGGATCAGAAGGCGCCTGAGGTGATGGTGGACCGGCTGACCGCGATCGCCGCGACCTACTACAGCCAGGCGGGCGGCGATGGAGGGCCGGGGCAGATGGGTTACATCACCGAGAACGCGGCGCCGATGATGGGCAAGGCGGTGTTGGCGTTCTGGAATCGCGGGGAGCAAGCCAAAGACCCGTTGCGGATGAAGCTCGCGATTGAGGCGGCGGCGAACATTGTGTATGACCCGCTGCAGAAGAAGCTGCTCGACTATGCCTCAACCGGGCCGGAGAATCTGCGTACGCTGGCGTCGACATCGCTGGCCGATCCACGCCTGATCTCGCTGCCGGCGACGCAGGAGTTTGTTGAGCCGTTGATGGAACAGTTCTTCCGCGGGGCGGCTGAACCCGAGCGGCGCGCCGAACTGGTGGGCCCGATCGTGAAGCTATTCCAGCGCGCTCGTTGGAATCTGCCAAAGACAGAAGAACAGCAGCGGATCTTCTACAAACTGATGTTGCCGACCTGGGCTCCCGAGCGCGGCAAGCTCGAGGAGAATACGCGGCAGTTGCTGCAGATGGAAAAGGACCCGACCGACTGGTACGTGTCCCAACAGGTGGCAAGCATCATCCACAACAATCCCGACTTGCAGACGTCGATGTTGCTTGCGTACTTCCCGAAGCAGTTTGATACGCCGATGCAGGAACGACTTTGGGTGCCATCGGTGAAGTGGTTGTTGCGCTTTGGGCAGGAAGTGCCCGAGATTGGCGCGGCGCAACAGTTGCCGAAGGAGTTTGAAGACGTCCGAGAACGCTCGATTGATTTGTTCCTGAAGGCGATTGAGAACAAGTCGGATGGGCGCACGCGACGCGCGGCCCTCGCGCTGGCTGGCGATCCGATCGTGCGCAAGAATCCGCGCATCGCCCCGGTGCTGGCCAAGGCGAGCCCGCAGTATTTTGAGAAGGAACCCGAGGAGATCACCAAGCTGAGCCCCGCCTGGCAGCGTAATTGGGAATACTTCCGCGACTGGGTGGCCCCCGAGATGACGAAGCCGAATCGTGAAGACCAGATGAGTTGCCTCGGCTGCCATGGCGTGGCGGGCCGCGTGCCTTCGATGGAACTGTCGAATGCTGATGATCTGGGCTACGTGAAGATGGATGGCCTGGTGAAGAACTATAAGATCCTGCTGGAGCGCGTCAACGAGAACGCCGTGGAGCAATCGAAGCTGCTGCGCAAGCCGCTGAATGTGCAGAGCGGCAAAGAGGATGGCCATCAGGGCGGGCGGCGCTTTAACCCGAACGATCAGGCTTACAAGATCCTCGAGCAGTGGGTGCGCGATGCGGCACGGCTGAAGGGACAAAAGGTTTCGGCGGGGATTCGCTAGCGATGGCGAAGAACTATCAGGCGGAACTGGTGGGCGTGTTTGGTACGCCTGTTGCCGAGAATCCGACGGGCGTGATGCAGGAAGCCGCATTCGCCGCAACGGGGCTCAATTGGCGCTATTTGACGATCGAGGTGCAGCCCGAAGATCTGGCTACCGCGGTGGCCGGGGCGCGCGCGATGGGATTTCAGGGGTTCAATCTGACGATCCCTCACAAGGTGGCGGTGATCCCGCTGCTCGATGGCCTGAGCCGCGAGGCGGAACTCATCGGTGCGGTGAACACCGTGCGCCGAGAAGGGAAGCGGCTAATCGGTGAGAACACGGATGGCCGCGGGTTTTTGCGCAGCTTGCGTGAAGACGCCGGGGTGGACCCGCGAGGCAAAACCGCGGTGATGCTGGGGGCGGGTGGCGCGGCGCGCGCGATTGCGACCGAGCTGGTGCTGGCGGGTTTAAGCCGGCTGACGATCGTTAACCGTTCGGAGGAACGTGGGGCGACGCTCGAGCGAGAACTGGTTGCGAAGACCGGGGCCGACGTGGTGTACCGCCCGTGGCCCGAGGCAGGGCTTGAGATTGCGGATGGCACGGATGTGTTGATCCAGGCGACAAGCCTGGGGCTTTATCCGAATGTGGACCAGATGCCGGCGGTGCGGCTGGAGAATGCGCCGCGGGGACTGGTGGTGTGTGATGCGGTATTCAATCCGGCGGAGACGAAGTTGCTCGCCTATGCCAGGGCTTGTGGCTTGCGGACTCTGGATGGCTTGTCTATGCTTGTGAACCAGGGCGTTATCGGATTCGAGATTTGGACCGGGCGGAAAGCTCCGGAGAAAGTGATGAAGGAAGCACTGGCGGCGGAATTTGTCGCCGGGTGACCTGTTAGATTGAAACTATGAAGGGCAATCCCGAAGTACTGAATTATTTGCAGCAAGTGTTGCAGAGTGAGCTTACCGCTATCAGCCAATACTTTCTGCACGCGGAGATGTTGGAGAACTGGGGTTATAAAGGGCTCGCCAAATACACCAAGATGGAATCGATTGGCGAAATGAAGCACGCCGAGGCTGTGATGGAACGCATGCTGTTCCTTGATGGCACCCCGAACATGCAGGAGCTGTTTAAACTGCGCATCGGCCAGGACGTGAAGGCGATTCACGAGAATGACCTCCAGTTGGAATATGAAGCCGTTGAACGCCTGAACAAGGCGATCGCTGCTTCGGTGGCCGCCGCCGATAACGGCAGCCGCGAACTGTTTGAACGCATCCTGAAGGATGAAGAAGAGCATGTCGACTTCCTCGAAGCCCAGCTGACGATGATCGAGCAGATGGGCCTGCCGAACTACCTGGTGACGCAGATCGAAAAGGAAAACGGGTAAGCTTTTTTCGAGACTGAAAGCAACGGCGGAACGATACACTGATACGTATGCGTTCCGCCGTTTTGCTTTTTGTTCTCGCTGCCTCGCTGTCTGCTCAACGGACTTTTTCTGGCGCCATTGAAATCAAGCAATCCCTCGACAAATTGAATGTTGTGGGTAGCGCCTTGATGATCGCCGCTCATCCGGATGATGAGAACACGGGTGTGATTGCGTATCTTGCTCGTGGCAAGAAGGTGCGCACCGCGTACCTGTCGTTGAATCGTGGTGAGGGTGGGCAGAACTTGATCGGATCTGAGCAGGGGGTGGAAATTGGGGTGATCCGCACGCAGGAATTGCTGGCGGCGCGGCGTATTGACGGGGGCGAACAGTTTTTTACGCGCATGATCGACTTTGGCTTCTCGAAGACGGCCAAGGAGACGCTCGACAAGTGGGGACGCGAGAACGTGCTGCGCGATGTGGTGTGGGTGATCCGTAAGTACAAGCCGGATGTCATCATCCGCCGTTTCTCTGGCACGCCCGAAGATGGCCATGGTCATCACCAGACCTCGGCGCTGATCGCCGATGAGGCGTTTGAAGCCGCGGCCGATCCGAAGCGCTTTCCGGAACAGTTGAAGTATGTTGAGCCATGGCAGGCCAAGCGACTGGTCTGGAATTCGTTTGGCTCGCTGCGGCAGATTGAAGCCGAGCCGGCCAAGCCGCTTGACCGCATCTCGATGGACGTGGGTGAGTTTGATCCCTATCTCGGCTATAGCTATGGCGAGGTGGCCGGATGGAGCCGTAGCCAGCACAAGAGCCAGGCCATGGGCGCCGCCGAGCGCAAGGGCGCACAGGTGAACTACTTTACGTTCATCAAGGGCGACAAGCCCGCGAAGGACCTCTGGGACGGTATTGATACGAGCTGGAAGCGTGTGCCGGGTGGAGAAAAGGTGGGCGAGCTGCTGGCCCGGGCCGCGAGGGAATTTGATGGCTCAAAGCCAACGGCAATCCTGCCGCACCTGATCGAGGCGCGCAAGTTGCTGGCCGGTCGTAGCGACCATTACAGCGTGCTCAAGCGCAATGAGCTGGATGAGACGATTGCGATGGTGGCGGGCTTGTGGGTGGACTTGCAAGCCGACAAGTACATGGCGGTGCAGGGCACGACGGCGAAGGGCAAGATCCAGGCCATCCAGCGCAGTGGCGCTGAAGTGGTGATGACCGGCGTGAAGTTTAGCGGTGTGGGTGGGGTGAGCGACATTACGGCGCCGACCAAGCTTGAGACGAACAAGATGGCCACCGTCGCCCTCGATTGGAAGGTGGCGCAGAATGCACCGCTGACCCAGCCCTACTTTATGGCGGAGCCGCGCAAGGAAGTGATGTTCACGGTCTCTGACATGAGCGTGCTTGGATTGCCGCAGGGGCCGGCGCCAGTGGTGGGCGTGATGACGTTTACTGTGAATGGGACTCCGATTGAGCTGCGGCGTGAGATCACGCACCGGTATGTGGATCGTGGTGTGGGCGAATTGACGCGGCCGGTGATTGTGGTGCCGCCGGTGTCGGTGCGCCTGGCGCTCGATGCGCTGGTGTTTCCGGGCAAGGAATCGCGCAAGGTGGAAGTGATCGTGAAGTCGAATCAGGCCAACATGAACGGCACGCTCAAGCTCGATTTGCCCAACGGTTGGCGGACGGAGCCGGCGACTCAAGAGTTCACGATCAAAATGGCGGATGAAGAAAAGACGATGAGCTTTGTGGTGACGCCTCCCTCGGCGGACAGCACAGGCAACCTGAGCGCGGTGGCCATTGTGAATGGCCAGGAGATCCGGCAGGGAACCCGCATCATCCAGTACCCGCACATCCCGCCGCAGACGCTGGCGCCGCCGGCGACGGCAAAGCTGGTGCGCTTTACGGCGAAGAACCTCGCCAAGCGCGTTGGCTATGTCATGGGCGCGGGTGATGAAGTGCCGGATGCGTTGCGGCAGTTGGGCAGCGAAGTGGTGCTGCTGACCGAGCAGGAACTGACGACCGGAGATCTGTCGCAGTTTGATGCGATCGTGACGGGCGTTCGCGCCTACAACACGCGGCCCGATCTGCGGGCGAATGCGCAGCGGATCTTTGACGATTACGTTGCCAAGGGTGGCACCTACATCGTGCAGTACAACGTGCAGGAGGGTGGATTCTTTGGTGGGGATCCGACGCTGCTCAACAAGGTGGGCCCCTATCCGATGACGATCTCGCGTGACCGCATCACGGATGAGAATGCCGTGATGGAAACGCCGAAGCCCGACCATCGACTGCTGCAGTATCCGAACCAGATTGCGACCCGGGATTTTGACGGCTGGGTGCAGGAGCGCGGGCTCTATTACGCAAGCAAGTGGGACGACCACTACGAAGCATTGTTCTCCGCCGCTGACCCCGGCGAGAAGCCGCTGCTGGGCGGCACGCTATACACGAAGTATGGCAAGGGCCACTACATTTTCACGGGCTTGTCGATGTTCCGGCAACTGCCGGCTGGCGTGCCCGGGGCGTTCCGGTTGTTCTCGAATTTCCTGAGTGTGGGTAAAACGCAATGAATGGAATTCCGCTCTTCGGCAGCTGGAAAAAGACCTACTGGGCAGTGGTGATTTATTTGGTGGTTGTGATTGCAGCCTTGATGGCCTTCACCGCATCTTTCAAATTATGAGAACCCTCGACTGGGTAGTGCTACTGGTGACGATCGGCTCCATCGTCCTTTACGGGCTGTGGAAGAGTCGCAAGACGTCGACTGTTGCCGGCTACCTGTTGGCCGATCGATCGTTGCCCTGGTATGCCGTGGCGTTGTCGATTATGGCCACGCAGGCTAGCGCCGTGACGTTCATCTCGACCACGGGGCAAGCGTATGCCGATGGTATGCGATTTATCCAGTTTTACTTTGGCCTGCCGCTGGCGATGATCATCGTCAGTGCTTTCTTTGCGCCACGCTTTCGCAACGCCAATGTCTACACGGCTTACGAGTACCTCGAGAAACGATTTGATGCGAAGACGCGCGCGCTGGTCAGCCTGATCTTCCTGATCCAGCGTGGGCTGGCCTGTGGCATGGCTTTGTATGCGCCCGCGGTAGTGTTGACGGTGATCTTCGGTTGGAATGACTCAGTGACCACTATGATCATGGGCATCGTGGTGACGTTCTACACGGTGCTGGGCGGCATCCGCGCGGTGGCCTGGACGGATTTTCAGCAGATGCTGATCATGCTGGTAGGGCTGTTTGCGGCTTTGTTTATTGCGGTGCACCGCTTGCCCGAGGGCGTTGGGTTTTCAGACGCGCTTTTGCTTGCCGCGAGCGCTGGCAAGCTGAATGCGGTGACCACGAATTTCGACTGGCATGACCGTTACAATCTGCTGAGCGGCCTGATCGGTGGCACTTTTCTGGCGTTGGCTTACTTCGGGTGTGATCAGAGCCAGGTGCAGCGTTATTTGACGGGCAGAGATCTGGATCAGAGCCGAGTCAGTCTCTTGTTCAATGCGGTCGCCAAGATCCCGATGCAGTTCTTCATTTTGCTGACGGGCGCGATGGTGTTTGTGTTCTACATATTCACGACGCCACCGGTGACGTTCCATTCCGGCCAGTTGAAATTGAAGACCGGCACGGCGATCGAACAACAGCATCTGGCGGCGGCCGATCAGCGTGAGAAGGCTGCCTTTGAGTTGTTGAAGAATCGTGATGCGGCGCATCAGGCGGCTTTCCTGGAAAAGCACAAAGAATTTGAAGCCGTGCACAAGGAAGCCACCAAGGGCGCCAACGATACGAACTACGTGTTCCTGACGTTTGTCACTCAACACTTGCCGGCGGGATTTGTCGGCCTTGTGATTGCGGTGATCTTTGGGGCGGCGATGTCGGTAAGCTCCGGTGAGATCAACTCGCTGGCTACCGTGACGATGGTGGATTTCTACCAACGCTTTGTAAAGAAGAACTCAACGGATACGCATTACTTGTGGTTCTCGCGGGCGGCAACTGTCTTTTGGAGTGTTTATGCCGTGTTGAGCGCACAGTTGGCGCGGGGACTGGGAAGTCTTGTCGAGGCAGTGAATTTGTTGGGGAGCTTGTTCTATGGCGGGCTGTTGGGAGTGTTTCTGCTGGCGTTCTTCTTCCCACGCGTGAAGGGCACCGCAGCCTTTATGGGAGTTCTGGCCGGTGAAGCGGCTATTTTCTATACCCACTCCACCGGCCAGGTTGGTTTTCTCTGGTACAACGTAATCGGTTGTGCCGTTGTTGTGTTGTCAGGCCTGATCTTTAGTATCTTCGGGCAATCTGCATCGAGCTCACATCCACCCTTGAGCGACGACCTTCCACAACAACAATCCCAGACTCCGTAACGCTGTAGTGCTTGCGATCTGATTCCAGGTCGAAGCCGATGCGAGCGCCTTCGGGGACTTTCACATTCTTGTCGAGGATGGCGCGACGAATCTTGGCGCCACGGCCGATTTCGCAGTTGTCGAAGATGATCGAGTCGTCGACCTCAGCACCACCAAACACGCGAACGCCGCGACCGAGGATGCAGTTGCGCACAGCACCACCAGAGATGATGGAGCCGCCGGAGACAATCGAGTCGATCGCCGAGCCTCGTACCTGATTCTCGTCGTAGGTGAACTTGGCTGGCGGGTCTTCGTAACCGGCCGTGCGGAGTGGCCAGTTGCGGTTGTAGAGGTTGAGCTTGGGGTGGACGCTGCGGAGGTCCATCGAGGCTTCGTAGTAGGAGTCGATGGTGCCGACGTCGCGCCAGTAGGGTTCCTGATCGACGGGGTCGCCCGGGATGTGGTTGCGCTGGAAGTCGTAGGCGTACATCGGCACCTTACCGACGAGGCGGGGCAGGATGTCGCGACCAAAGTCGTGCGAGGAGTTGGGATCTTCAGCGTCGGCGTAGAGCTCCTTGAGCAACAGGCCCGTGCTGAAGATATAGTTGCCCATCGATGCATAGACGCGATTCGGATCGCCGGGCATCGTGGGGGCGTCAGGATTCTTTTCGTGGAAGCCGATGATGGAGCCGCCGGGGGCGGCCTCGATGACGCCGAACTCACTTGAGAATTTCTTCTCGACCGGAATCGCGGCGATGGTGGCGTCTGAGCCCTTGTCGATGTGGAACTCGATCATCTCGCGGATGTTCATACGGTAGATATGATCCGCGCCGAAGATGGCGATCACATCGGGCTCGGCTTGCTCGATGAGGTTGACGTTCTGATAGATGGCATCGGCGGTTCCGCGATACCAGGTTTCTCCTTCAGAGCGCATTTGGGCGGGCACGGGAATCACGAAGTGATTCTTGAGCAGGCCGGAGAATTCCCAACCATCTCGCAAGTGCTGCAGCAAAGACTGGCTCTTGAACTGGATCAGAACATAGATCGAATAGATGCCAGAATTGATGAAATTCGACAGCACAAAATCGCAGATGCGATAGCGGCCGCCAAAGGGGACAGCAGGCTTGGCGCGCTCCTTGGTTAGAGGATAGAGCCGGGTGCCTTTGCCGCCCGCAAGGATGAATGCCATTACACGACGTTGCATAGACTTCGCGACGGCTATTGTTTCACAGATTTATTGCCGTGCAATAAGAATTTGATTAAGCAAAGCTCGGGTGAGCAACAAAGGGCAATTTGGGGATTTCTCCGGCCGGTTGCTGCAGCAGAATGTCCTCAAATAGCAGCGCGCCGAGCTTGTAGGTGGAGAGCACCTTGCCCGTGGCGATCGTCCCCCCAACGAACGGCGTGATGCGGGTGGGGCGATATTGCGCGGTGTGAGTGAAGGTCTCGCTCGACATCCCCACGAGATCACGAAAGGCCCCGGTGGTGAAGCCCGAGATCTCGATGTTGCGGAGCAGCTCTTCGCGACCATCGGGGAAGACCTTCACGGCTTCGACGATCGGGCTGATTTGCACCGATTGTGCACCCGGGCCGCCACTAAACACGATCATGCGAGAGCGGGGTCGGGAGAACTGATCGGTCGGATTTGCGATCTTGCGCACGATGACGGCAAACTCAAGGCCGCGATCTTTGGCCAACTGGATGAGCTGTTGCTTGAGTTCGGCATGTGGCTTGGCGGCTGAGGATTCGAGCACCAGGTTGGAGGGTGCCGGCCCAAAGACGCGGCGGCTGGCGGTGGAATCGGTGACGCCGGGCACCAGCGCGCGAGTGTTGAGCAGGCGCTTGAGAATACCGTTCTGTACAAGCGTCGTGGGGCGCGCCTTTACGCCTTCATCATCGACCGCATAGCTGCCGGCAAGATTGGCCAGAGTGGGGTCATTGGTAAGGCGCATGTTGCCGGGCAGTACCCTCGCGCCAATCTTGTCGGCGAGAACACTGCCGGTGCCCGCGAAAAGGCCCTCAAAGCGGGTATCGTCGACGACGACGCGGGGGCTACCGATCAGAGCGCTGGCGAAGCCTTGGGCAAAGATCTCGGCCGCAGCCGCGGATTCAAACAGCACGGGGCCGGTATAGCGGGTGAGCTTTGCGGCATCGCGCAAGGCGAGGATGCGCGTGGCGAAAGCGCGGAGGCGCTTTGACAATTCTTCGAAAGAAGGCACGTCGGCGGCTGACTTGAAGTACAAGGTCTCGACGTCGGTGATGGGCATGCCGTCGCCAGCCTGCGCGTCGGCAAACCACTGGATGCTGGTACCGGGATCGGCCGTGAGCGCTTCAGTGCCTTCGCTGTTGACGTAACGCGTGAGGACGTTGCCCGATTCAATACGGACGCCGGAGTAGTCGATACCCTTCGCCTCACGGAAGAGCGCGGAGAGCTGCTTCGCGAGTGTTTCGGCCTGCTTGAGCGGCATTTGGGTAGCGGAGGGTAGATCGGAAACTTCGACCTTTTCTTCTTTGGAGAAGTCCTGGCTCGCGACGCCAGTGCGGGTGCGATTCTCGAGGGCGGCGCGCTTTTTGGCGATGTCATCGAGCGCCTGCTTGTAGGCGGCATCCGTTGACAGCCAGAGCTGGCGGCGGATTTCGTCGTAATCGTCGTCGAGCGGCATCGTGAGGCCGAAGGAGGCTTGCACGCGGATGACGCCGGACAAGGCATTGCGGGCGGAGTAGAAGTTGGTGTTGTCGACTTCGTATGAGCCAACGCGACACTCGGTGGCAAGGACGCGACGGCGCGTTTCGCCCCGCCCCGTTGAGGCGCCAAAGGTGGCGCTTGCCGATGTTGTTGTGGTCTCGAGCAGGCGGTAGCTGAGGAAGTACGGCTTCTCCAGATTCTCAAGCTGGAGCTTGCGCATGGAGCGCTTGAGCTCATCTCGCATGGCCTTGAGCAACAGGTCATCCGAAGGCGCGGTATGGGCAGCTTGCGGTAGCAACGCGGCGGCCGCGGGCAGGGAACAGAAGGAACGACGGCGCATTAGCGTTGGCCTCCAAAGAAGAATTCGCGCAGAGTACCGATGTTGGGATCGTCGAAGGGGGGTGGCAGAATGGGTGAGCGTTCCTGCGATTTGCTCTTCTTCTGCACCTCAATCTGGCCGACGAGCAGTGAAGGGCCGTTGGCGCTGACGGGTACGGCGCCTGAGGTGGCTCCGCACATGCCATTGAATGCGGCGGTGTCATTGGCGGCGGCGATGATTTTGGAGAATGTCGTGAGCGGGGTGCCGATGAGGTCGACGCCGCGGACCAGTTCTTCATTGCCGTCGGGATAGACGCGATAGGTCATGACGGGAATGACGGCAAAGGAATTGGGCGTGTCGCGGCCAGGGATTGTGAAGCCACCCTGGACGTCATCAAAGAACAAGCCGTAAGGCAGCTTTTGAGCCTTCACTTCGGCGATCAGCTTTTGCTTTAGTTCCTCGCGGCTGACGGACTCAGTGGTCTCGACGATCAGGTTGGACTGACGGGATTCGACATTGAAGCCCGGTTGGCGACGCCCGTGACCATTTGAGGCAGGGAAGCCATCAATGGGCGTGCGCGACATCAGATAGTTGCGGAAGATGCCCTTCTCGACCACGGTGACGCGGCGCGCCTTGATGCCCTGGTTGTCGTAGCGATAGCAACCGGAAAGCTCAGTCTTGCCGAGCTTGCGCAACGTTGGGTCGGAATAGACGTTGATGAACTCGGGAAGAATCTTCGTGCCAACCTTGTCCTTGAAAGTCTGGCTATCGGTTTCGTTCTTGGCACGCTGGCCTTCGACACGATGGCCAAAGATCTCATGGAAGAAGACTCCGGTGGCGCGCGGCGAAAGGATAGCGGGGCCAGTATAGGGCTCCATGAGTGGAGCGAGCTTGAGCTTCATCAGCTCCTTTGTCATCTGGTCGACCTTGGCGAGCACTTCCTCATCACTCGGCAGGCCGGCGAGAGAGGTGCTGAACCAGGTTTCGGCGCGCGGCAATTCCATGCCGTCGTCGGCCTTGGCGAAGCCGAGGATCTGAAGGCGGTAATACGGCTGCGAGGTGTGGATGCGGCTGCCTTCGCTGTTGACGAAGGTGCGGGTTTCCACCTGGGCGCTAAAGCGGGCCTCGGCCTGGTAGATATTGCCGAAGCGGCGGAAGGGCTTGGTGTACCGGCGGGCTTTGTCTTCCCAAAGTTTGCGGTCAATAGCGGCGAGGGTGACCGTGGGCTCGGTGTACTTCTCAGCCGGCATAAGCGAGAAGTCTTCGGCCTTATCCGTGTTGTCAACTTTGACTTTGACGTTGGTCTGGATGGCAATCCATTGCTCAATCGAGCGCTTATAACGCTGATCGGTGTGATACCAGATGGCGGCGCGAAGGGCGGCGGGATCGTCCTCAATCGGCAACTGGATCGAGTTGAAGTTGTCGAGCATGTTGAACATCGAGCCGCGCAACGGATGGTAGTTGTCGAGCTTGGTGGAGCCGACGCGCAGATCAATGTCGAGAAAGCGGGATCTGGTTTGACCGGACTGTAACAAAGTGCCGAAGCTGCCAGTTACGTTTACGGAATCCAGTTCGGTGACTTCATAGGCAAGG
>CAZBTA010000121.1:0-15115 GCA_964494515.1 uncultured Bryobacter sp. | reverse complement strand
TTCATCACAGCCTCCGCCACACCACGAGTCAATCCGCACTCTCACACTGTTTCTCCCTGTAGCCCCCACGCCATCAGCTGCCCTTCATCCCCTCCATCACATCGCCTGCAAAACCAGGAACGATTCTCCATCACCCTTGCTCACACGACAGCTTCCCCAACCCACTCACCCGAACCCCGCTACCATTCCCTTCGCCACTCCAAAGCCCTAAAGCACCCAAGCCATCACCAGTCTTCCATCCCCACCATCACATCGCCCGCAACACCGCAACGGATCCACCCTTGCCTGATCTCACGACAACATCCCAGACAGATGCTCGCCATCTCAACCATTGCCACCCCCGCCCGCGCCATCAGGTGCGTCCCAGACGCTTCATCACAGCCTCCGCCACACCACGAGTCAATCCGCACTCTCACACTGTTTCTCTCTAAAGCACCCACGCCATCAGCTGCCCTTCATCCCCTCCAGCAAAGCGCCTGCAACACCAGGAACGATTCTCCATCACCCTTGCTCACACGACAGCTTCCCCAGCCCACTCACCCGAACCCCGCTACCATTCCCTTCGCCACCCAATGCCGTAAAGCACCCAAACCATCACATGCCTTCCATCCCCGCCCCCACCTCGCCCGCAACACCAGAAACAATCCGCCCGTAGTCAGCTCTCACCACAGCACCCCAATCAGACACTCCCCCCACCACTGCCACAACCCAAGCAATCAGGTTCGTTCCAACTCCGTCATCCCCTGGCAATCAACATTGCAACAGGTTCTCCCCCTGCCACACTGCTCGCCAGAGCATTCCATGACGCCAACTCCATCGATACAATCGCCCCGCCTCACCACCGCGCCACCCAGCTCAAATCCGCCAACCTCACTCCACTCCGATCAACCGCATCAGGCCCTGCTCATCCCGTTCGGCTTGTTCCTCCACCAATCCAGTCGTGCTCGCGCGACTCACGCGGCACTGCCTTGCCCCGTTGAAGCGTGACACATCACCGGCACCCCTCATCGGGCCCGGCAAGCTCACCCTATGCCGTCACCGGCCTCCCGTGCAATGCCACCGTCGCCACTTCGCTCAACGGCACCACCTTCGCCGCGGCGCCGATCTTCACCGCCGTCCCGGGCATCCCCCAAACCACGCTCGATGCCTCATCCTGACAAATCGTCGTCGCCCCGCTCTTGCGCATCTCGAGCAAGCCCTGCGCCCCATCCTCGCCCATCCCGGTCAGCAGAATCCCCGTCGCATTGATCCCCGCACTCTTCACCACCGAGCGAAACAGAACATCCACCGAAGGCCTATGCTTGTTCACCGGCTCATCCTCGCCCACCCGGCACACCCAGTACGCCCCGCTCCGCTCCACGCGCAGATGTTTTCCGCCTGGAGCGACATAAGCATGTCCTTGCACAATCCGCTGGTTATCCGTCGCCTGCACCACCGTGATCGAACAGTCCCGGTTCAGCCGGTCCGCGAACGCCTTGCTGTAGCCCGGCGGGATATGTTGCACAATCACAGTCGCTGGCGCATCCGCCGGAAAATCAAGCAGTACCTCGCGAATCGCCTCTGTACCACCCGTTGACGCCCCAATCGCAATCAGCCGGTCGGTCGTCTTGTAGTTCATCGTCGTGCGGTCTTCGGGCTTCGTCCGCAGCGCCTTCGGCGGCTGCCGCTCGGTAACCCGCGCCCGCGCCGCCATCTTCACCTTCGCGATAATCTCTTCGGCCGCCGCGTCAAGCCCGTGCTTCACATCGAGCTTCGGCTTCGCCACAAAGTCCACCGCGCCCAACGCCAGCGCATCCAGCGTGATGTCTGCTCCCTTTTCCGTCAGCGACGACACCATCACCACCGGCGTCGGCCGCAATCGCATCAGGTTCGACAGAAACGTCAACCCATCCATCCGCGGCATCTCGACATCCAGCGTCAGCACATCCGGCAGAAATTTCTTGATCAGATCCCGCGCCACAAACGGGTCTGGCGCCTCGGCACACACCTGAATGCCGCTGTCAGAAGTCAGGATCTCCCGCAGCATCTTGCGCACCAGCGCCGAATCATCAATGATCAATACCCGTATCGGTTTCATTCGTCATACTCCCAGGCGCGCGCCGCCGCCAGCGGCGGCAGTTTCTTCACCAGTAGCTTGCCGGTTGTCGGATAGAACACCACTTTTCGCGGGTTCTTGCCACCCACATCACGCGCCACCACCGGAATCCCCAGGCTCGCCAGCATCGCGTCCGCAAACTTCACGTTGTTCTGCGACACATTGCACTTCTCAAGCCCAATCGTGCTGCCCCCGGTGATCTTCGCCAGAATTTTGTTGCGCATGCCTCCGAGCCGGATCACATCGTTCAGCAGTCGCGTAATCGCCTCACGACCATACTTCGGTGAATTCGTTGCCCCCGGCGGCATCTCCGGCAGCATGTAGTGATTCATCCCGCCCACCCGCATCCGCTCGTCATACAGGCATACCGAAACACAGGAACCCAATACCGTCGCAATCTCTTCATCGAGACCACTCACCCGGTATTCCCCCGGCTGTATCTTGAAGCGCTTCAGCTTCATTGCCATGGTTGTGCTCACGAGATCCTTTGGTACGTCGTCTTTCCCGTCAGTCGAAACCGCCGGCTTACCTGCGCCAGCGATTCGGCGTGCCCGATGTACAGATACCCATTCGGTGTCATCACATTGGCAATCCGGTCAAATAACTTCGCCTGCGTCGGCTTGTCGAAATAGATCACCACATTCCGACAGAACACAAAGTCAAATGGACCCTGCATGATCCAGTTCTCGATCAGATTCAACTGCGAAAACCGGATCCCCCGCCGCAGCACATCCTTCGCCCTCGCCTTGCCCGCATTGGCCCCCGCGCCGCGCATCCACCATTGCCGCAGTTCCTCCTGCGGCAGTCCCTCCAGGCGCTCAACGTCATAGACGCCACTGCGTGCCTTCGCCAGCACATTCGTGTCCAGATCCGTGGCGTCGAGGTCCACGAAGTTTGCGAACTTCTCCCCAAACACGCTCCCCGCCACCATCGCGATCGTGTACGGCTCCTCGCCCGTCGAGCAGGCCGTCGACCAGATCTTCACGCGCCGGTTCACTTGCATCGCCTGCAGCTTCTCCCGCAGATGATCAAAGTGATGTCGCTCCCGATAAAACGAAGTCAGGTTTGTCGTAATCGCGTTGATGAACTCGCCAAACTCGGGGTTCGTCTCATCCTCAAGCAGCTTCCGGTAATCGACAAACGACTTCAACTTCAACCGTCGCAGCCGCTTCGAAAGCCGCCCGTAAATCATGTTCCGTTTGGCTTCCGGCAGCAGGATGCCGCTGTAAGCACTGGCCCGCTTGCGCAGCCAGTGAAAGTCGGCATCCGTGAAGACAAACTCCTGCAACTGGGAACTGGCGAATTCTGCCTTCTCAAGCTCCGCCACCGGTCCCGTCATGGGTTAGTTCCCTCCAAATGCACTGGCCGGAATGCCCAGCGTCGCCGCCGTCGGCAACACAACTGCCTCCAGCCCTTCCCACTTCGCCTCTCTCTCGCTCGCCTCCAACTCCTTGCCGAGGGAGATCAACAACTGCACGCCCGCCGTGTCGATCTTCGTCAGTCTCTTCAGGTCCACCGTCACCTCGCCCGGCTCGGCCAGCTTCTCCAGCCATTCCGTCTGCTGCGCGGCTACCTGCCGGATGTCGAGCGTCTCGCTCGTCGTCAACACTACCTGGCTCATGTCTTAAAACTCCTCCCACTGCGCTTCGCTCTCACCGCTGGCCGATACCGACACCGCCTTCGGCGCCACCCGACGATTCTGGGTCGCCCGCGCCAGGCGCTTCAGCGAATTCACGCCGCCGCGCTCACCGCCACTGCTTTCACTCATGTGACCCGTCTTGAAGAACTCCATCAACTTCGTCAGCGCCCGTGACTGGTCATCCATCGAGCTGCTCGCCGCCGAGGCTTCCTCCACCAGCGCCGCATTCTGCTGCACTGCCTGGTCCATCTGCGCGATCGCCTCGCTGGCCTTCTCAATGCCCACCGATTGCTCCACCGACGCCTCGGCAATCTCCGAGATGATGTCGCTCACCTTCTTGACCGCCGTCACGATCCCCGACAACGTATTGCCCGAATCGTTCACCAGTCGCGATCCTTCTTCCACCTTCGACACCGAATCCTTGATCAGCGCCTTGATCTCCTTGGCCGCGCCCGCCGAACGTTGCGCCAGATTGCGCACCTCGGCCGCCACCACGGCAAATCCACGTCCCTGCTCGCCGGCCCGCGCCGCCTCCACCGCCGCGTTCAGCGCCAGCAGATTCGTCTGGAAGGCAATCTCATCAATCACGCCAATGATGTCGGAGATCTTCTTGCTCGCCTCGTTGATCGCGCTCATCGCCGAGATCGCGTTCGACACCACGGCGCCGCCCTTTTCGGCCTGCTCCCGCGCGCTGGCCGCCAGCTGGCTTGCCTGCCGCGCGTTGTCCGCGTTCTGCTTCACCGTGCCGGTCAGCTCTTCCATGCTCGACGCCGTCGCTTCAATCGACGCCGCCTGTTCTTCCGTCCGCTGGCTCAGATCCGAGTTGCCCTGTGCAATCTCGCTCGCCGACACGTTGATCGTTGCCGCCGACTGGCGGATCTGCTCCACCATGTCGCGCAGGTTCGACGCACACGTGTTCACCGACTTGGCCAACACCGCAAACTCGCCCCGGTAGTTCGCCACCATCTCCTGCATCAAATCGCCCTCGGCTAACCCCTGCATCACCATCGACGTTTCATCGAGCGCCATCTTCATTTCTTTCTCGAGAATCTTGTGGCGTGTGATGTCGAGGCCATACTTCGCAATGCGCACCGGCTTGCCCTCGCCATCCAGGATTGGAATGTAGCAGGCCTGCAGCCATGCCTCGGCTCCACCGCGGCCAAATCGCTGGAACTGCCCCGAGAACGCCTCGCCCCGCCGCAAACGCTCCCAGAACTGCGCATACTCCGCGCTCTGCCGGTAGTCGTCGCTCACAAACATCCCGTGATGCTTGCCCTCGATCTCACCCAGCGAATAGCCCACCAGATCGAGAAAGTTCTGGTTGGCCCGCACAATGTTGCCCTGCAACGTGAACTCGATAAATAGCTGATACTTCGAGATCGCATCAAGCTGCGCCCCGAGATCGGCCTGCTGCGACACCTGCGCCGTAATGTCGGTGGCAAACTTCACCACCTTGATCGGCCGCCCGTCCTTGCCGAGGATCGGGTTGTAGCTCGCCTGCAGCCACACCGTCTTGCCGTTCTTCGCCACCCGCTTGAATCGTCCCACCTGGGCCTCGCCCCGTCCCAGGTTGTCCCAGAACGCGCGATACTCCACCGAATGCCGCTCCAGCTCCGGCATGAACAGGCTGTGATGCCGCCCTGTCAACTCATCCGCCGTGTATCCGGTGGCGAGGCAAAAATTCTGATTCGCCCGCACAATCGTCCCATCGGGCGTAAACTCGATCACCGCCTGGTGACGGTCGATCGCTTCAAGCAACAACAGATTGTCGTTGCCGCTCTTGGCGCCAGTCTTCGCTCGGCTCGCCGGCTTGCTCGCCACAGGCTTCTTCGTCGTGGCTTTCTTCACTACTGCTTTGCTTTTCATGATCCGTTTCCTTCTTTACTGCTTCGCCTGTTGATTGCTGTCAAAGCCAAAGTCCACGAGCTGATCGATGTCGAGCAAAATCACCATCTTGCTGTCCACCGTTGCCAGCCCCTTGACGAACCGCGTATCCTGCACCGGCCCGATATCCGGCCGCGGACGCAACTGACTGTCCGCGACACTGTACACATCCGAAACTGCATCCACCACAAACCCCATCGTCCGCTCCGTGTTCCCGTTCACCACCCGCAGCACCATCACTACCGTCGTCTTGCTGTACTCAATCGGCTCCATCCGGAAGCACAGTCGCAAGTCGATTATCGGAATCACCGCCCCACGCAGATTGATCACGCCCAGCACGTATGCCGGTGTGTTCGGGATCGGCGTCACCCGGTCCCAGCCCTTGATCTCCTGCACGCGCAGAATGTCCACGCCGTATTCCTCGCCCGCCAGCAGGAAGGTCAGATACTGATTCCCCCCGCTTTCGAGGTGCCGCATATCGGTTCCATTCAATGCATATTCAGCCGTTGCCATTTGCCTTTATCCTTTCGTCCTCACGCCGCTGCCTTCTTGCGCGAAAGGCTCAAAATTCCCGGCACATCGAGAATCATCGATACCGTGCCATCGCCCAGAATCGTCGCCCCCGAGATCCCCTCCACCCGCCGGTAATTGCTCTCCATGCTCTTGATCACCACCTGTTGTTGCGCCAGCAGATCATCGACAAACAGCCCCGCTCGCACGCCGTTGTCCTCCACCACCATCAACAGGCCACTCTCAAGCTCCTGGCTGCCGCCACCGATCCCGAACATCTCATCCAGCCGCACAATCGGAATGTACTCATCCCGCAGCCGGTACAATTCCTGCTGCCCCGCCAGCCGCGATACCTGCGCCTGCCGGATCTGCACCGATTCCATAATCGCCACCAGCGGCACCACAAACGTCTGCTCGCCCACTCGCACAATC
The DNA here is from genome assembly GCA_964494515.1 of uncultured Bryobacter sp. Taxonomy (GTDB): domain Bacteria; phylum Acidobacteriota; class Terriglobia; order Bryobacterales; family Bryobacteraceae; genus Bryobacter. The sequence continues at coordinate 8,555 of CAZBTA010000121.1, read as the reverse complement.
TGCCCGTCCAGAATTGCCAGCGTCAGCGGCAGCCGGATCGTAAACCTCGTTCCCGCCCCCCGCGTACTGTCGATCTCGATGCTCCCGCCCAGTTCCTTGATGTTGCGCCGCACCACATCCATACCCACGCCACGGCCCGAGATGTCCGTCAGCTCGCGCGCCGTCGAGAATCCCGGCGAGAAGATCAACTCCTCAATCCGTTCCTTGGGCGGCGTCTCCCCGGCCCCGACCAGTCCCTTCTCCCGCGCCTTCGCCAGAATCTTGTCCGTATCAAGCCCCGCCCCGTCGTCGCACACCTCGATCACGATGCACCCGCCCCGGTGCGCCGCATTCATTTGCACAGTCCCCATCTCCGGCTTGCCCGCCGCCCGCCGCGCCTCCGGGCTCTCGAGCCCGTGATCCAGACAGTTCCGCAGCAGATGCAGCAACGGTTCATTGATCTTCTCAAGCACCGTCTTGTCCACTTCCGTGCCTTCGCCGCTCACCACCAGCTGCACCCTCTTGCCCAACTGCACGCTCAGGTCGTGCACCAGTCGCGGAAAACGGTTAAAGCAATGGCTCACCGGCAACATCCGGATCTTGAGCACCGTCTCCTGCAACTCCCGCGTATTGCGCGCCAGCTGCGCCAGCCCGTCGCGCAGCTTCTCCACCATCGACATGTCAAACTGCTCGCCAAACTGGCTCAGCATGCTCTGCGTGATCACCAACTCGCCCACCAGGTTGATAATCGAGTCCACCTTCTCGGTGCTCACTCGCAGACTCGTCCCCTCGCTCGACGTCATCGTCGGCACCACCACCGGACCCACCACCGGACCCACTACCGGACCCGCCACGGGCCCCTGATGCGCCACCACCGGACTGGCCGCCTGTGCCACCCCCTCGCGCACCTCCAGTTCACAATCCCCCATCACCCAGTCAAACGCATCTCTTACCGCCGTCTCGCTCACATCCGCCTTGAGCCGCAGCCGCCATTCAATCGCACAATCCTCCGCCACCGCCTCGCCCAGCCGCTTCACCGCGCCATAATCCGCGCACACCTCAAGCTTTCCCATCCCGGCCAGTTCCCTGAAGATCCACAGCGGATCATTCCCCGTCTGCAAAAGGTGCGGTAGCGGCCGAAACCCGATGCTCCATTCCTTCTCGCTCACGCTTTCCACGGCCAGTGCTGACTCGAGGCGCGCAATCACCGCCCGGCTATCAGCCTCCGACAATGGACGTCCATCGCGCCGCGAATCCACCATCACCGCCAGCACATCCACCCCCGCCAGCAGTGTCGCCGTCAGTGCCGGTGTCACCGGCCGCGATCCGTCACGAATCTGGTCGAGCAGCGTTTCAAGCAGATGGGTGAAGTTTGTGATCTCCGTAAATCCGAAGCTCCCGCTCCCGCCCTTGATCGAGTGCGCCGCGCGAAACACGCGGTCCACCAGTTCCCGGTCTCCACTCCCTCGCGCTTCCAGCTCGAGCAGCCCCGCCTCAAGCACCCGCAGTCCCTCTTCACACTCTTCAAAGAAGACCGCCAGAAACCGGTTAACGTCGATCCCCATGGTCATTGCCCCCTTTAGCCCAGCACCTTGGCTACAGTTCTCAACAACCCATCCGGATCAAACGGCTTCACCATCCAGCCCGTCGCCCCCGCCGCTTTCCCTTCCATCTTCTTCTCCGGCGATGATTCCGTCGTTAGCAGAAGGATTGGCGTGAACTTGTATTTGTCTATCTTGCGCAACTCCCGCACCAGCGTCAGTCCGTCCATCTGTGGCATATGGACGTCGGTAATCACCAGCTGAAATCCGGGGTTCTGGGCCGCCGCCTTCGCGAGGCCCTCCTGCCCATTGGTTGCCGTCTGCACTGCATAGCCAGCGCCCTGCAGCGTTGCTGCCACCATCTGGCGCATTGTGGCGGAATCATCAACAGAAAGGATCTGGATCATGACTAGATGGGGCAGTGTGCCCGCACCTAGCATTTCGGTAGGAATTATCGCGGCATGAGCAAAAGTTGATACTGAGCCGGGGAATTATTTAATCGAGCAGTTCGCTCAAAAACGAACCCATCCCCTTAAGCTCCACTCCAAAATTCTCCGCCACCGTCGCCCCAATGTCCCCCAGCGACTTCCGCGTGCCTAGATCCTTACCACCCTTGAGTCCCGGGCTGAAAGCCAGCAGCGGCACGTATTCCCGGCTATGATCCGTCGACGCCGTCGTCGGGTCACACCCATGATCCGCCGTCAGAATCAGCAGATCATCTTCCCGCATCGCCCCCATCAGCCCCGGCAGCGCCGCATCGGTTTCCTCGAGCGCCTTCGCATACCCTTCCACATTGTTCCGGTGCCCGTACAGCGAATCAAAGTCCACCAGGTTCGTAAAGATCAGCCCCCGCTCCTGCTCCCCCAGCGCCGCCACTGTCTTCGCCAGCCCCTCGGCGTTGTTCTTCGTTTTCTCATAGCTGCGAATCCCGCGGCCCAGAAAAATATCAACGATCTTGCCCACGCTATGCACCGGCACATTCGCCCGGTCCAGATGATCGAGCAGCATCCGCGGCGGCGCCACGGCATAATCCTTCCGGTTCGCCGTCCGCGTATACGCCCCGCTCGTTCCCGTAAACGGCCGCGCGATCACGCGCCCCACCTCAAGCGGCCCCACCAGCATCTTCCGCGCAATCTCGCAGATCCGGTACAGCTCAAACAAGCTGATCACATCCTCATGCGCCGCGATCTGGAACACGCTATCCGCGCTCGTATACACAATCGGCTTGCCCGTTCGCACATGCTCATCGCCCAGCTCGGCGATGATCTCCGTCCCGCTGGCCGCCTTGTTGCCCAGCGTCCCCCGCCCAATCTCGTTCTCAAACCGCTCCATCAACTCCGCCGGAAAACCCTCCGGATACAGCGGAAACGGCTTGTCGAGCACAATCCCCACCATCTCCCAGTGCCCCGTTGTCGTGTCCTTGCCCGGGCTCAATAGTGCACACCGCCCATACGCCCCCAGCGGCTCAGCCACTGGCTCAAGCCCCACAAACGGCCGAATGTTCGCGAGCCCCAGCTCACACAAATGCGGCAGCTCCAGCTTGCGCTGCTTCGCGATATTGCCCAGCGTATCGCTCCCCTCCGGGTCCCCATACGCCGCCCAGTCCGGCATCGCCCCGATGCCCACGCTATCCAGCACCACCCAGATCACACGATTGAACTTCATTCCGGTTTCTTTCTCGCTTCCTCAAACATCGCCTTCAGCCGCGCCGCCCGATCCCGCGCCATATTCAGATAGCTGTCGTTCTTGATAACGCGGTTCAGCAACGGATAGTACAGCTCATAGCTCAGCAGCCGCTTCTTGTCCCAGGCCGCCTCCAGATGCAGCAGCGCCCGGTCCACCCCCAACCTCTCAAACTTCGCCGTCCGCTCCAGATCAAAATACAGATTCACCGTCTCCGTCATCCGCTCAAACCAGTCCTGCAGCGCCTGCCCATCCACATCCTGCGTGTAGTTGAACTTCACTTCCGTCTTGCGCTCGCCGTTCGTATAGCGGTACGTCTTCTCCCCCATGCGCGCCACCGGCAATCCGCTCTCGAGCGGCTTGCTGAAGTAGCCCACCTTCTCGGCCAGCCCCCACACCGCCTTCACTTCATCCGGCATCAGCTTGAACTTCACCGGCTGCTCGTCCTCGGCGCTCTCCTTGTAAATCGCATCGCCCGTCGGCTCGACGACGATCTCCATGTACTCGGGCTTCGACTTCGGAAAGCTCTTCGAATAGAAGATCGTTCCCTCCTGCGCCACCAGCGGACACACCAGCACCAGCCACCAAACCAGACGCATCATATGATTCTCATTGTCGCTCGACAGATCGCCCCCGCAAGGGCATCCGCGGCGTCCTCGGGCGGCGTGGTCTCAAGGCCCAGCAACGCCCGCACCATCGTCTGCACCTGCGCCTTCTCCGCGTTCCCATATCCCACCACCGCCATCTTGATCTCGCGCGGGCTGTATTCACACACCGCCACTCCCGCCTCGCGCGCCATCACCATCGCCACCCCGCGCACCTGCGCCAGCTTCAGCGCGCTCTGCGAGTTCTTCGCCACAAACACTTCTTCAATCACCACCGCCTCCGGCCGGTACTCGGCGATCAGCTCGCGCAGCCCCCTTGCGATCACCATCAGCCGGTCCGCCATCTCCTCCCGCGGATTGGTCTTAATAACGCCAAAAGCGATGGCCGCATGTCGCTTGCCATCGCTTTCGATCACTCCGTATCCGGTACGTTCCGTACCGCAATCAATGCCCAGTATGCGCAAGGCTCTAGGCCATCGCCTCGACGTCGCTCTCGCTCGGCTCGTAGTTCGTGTACACGTTCTGCGTGTCGTCGTAGTCTTCGAGGTTCTCAAGCAGACGCATCATCCCGGCGGCATTCTTCGGGTCCACCGCCATCGTGTTCTTCGGCACCAGGCCCACTTCGGCCGACAGCGTCGGAATCTTCGCCGCCGCCAGCGCCGCCACCACCGCGTCATGCGCTTCCGGCGCGCTCAGTACCACCCAGCTGTCGCCGTGGTTCTGCACGTCGTCAGCCCCGGCCTCAAGCGCCACTTCCATCAGCTGGTCTTCGGTCGTCTTGTCGCCTTCGATCACCACCGAGCTCTTCTTCTCAAACATCCACTGCACCGAGTTCGGCTCGCCCATGTTCCCACCGGCCTTCGAGAAGATATGCCGGATGTCGCTCACCGTGCGCACGCGGTTGTCGGTCGCGCACATCACGATCACCGCCGCTCCGCCCGGTCCGTAGCCTTCATACGTCACTTCTTCGATCGTCGCGCCTTCGAGCTCGCCCGTGCCGCGCATGATCGCGCGCTTGATGTTGTCCGACGGCATCGACACGGCCTTGGCCGCCGTCACCGCCGTGCGCAGACGCGGATTCATATCCGGATCCCCGCCACTACGGGCCGCGATCACGATTTCCTTAATCAGACGGGTGAACACCTTCCCGCGCTTGGCGTCAATTGCCGCCTTCTTGTGTTTAATGGTGTGCCATTTGGAGTGGCCTGACATATTTTGAAAAACCTTCCACCAGTATCCTATAGCAAGGCGTCAGATAAAAAAGTGAACTTGAACAACCGTAAAGACCTCGTCTTCCTCATCCTCGCCGGCCTCTTTGTTTCGAACGCCATCTTGGGCGAAATCCTCGGCGGCAAACTCATCGAGGCCCGCGGCTACGTCATGAGCCTCGGTGTCATTCCCTGGCCGGTCGTGTTCATCTCCACCGACCTCATCAACGAATACTACGGCCGCTCCGGCGTGCGCCGCCTCACCATGCTTACCGTCGCCCTCATCCTTTACGCCTTCGCCATCATCTTCATTGCCATGCAGATCCCGGCCGCCGCGGTATCTCCGGTCAAAGACGCCGCCTTCAACGCCGTCCTCGGCCAGTCGCTCTGGATCATCATCGGCTCCATCGCCGCCTTCGCCGTCAGCCAGATCCTCGACGTCGCCGTCTTCTGGCTCTTCCGCGACGCCACCGGCGGCAAGATGCTCTGGCTCCGCGCCACCGGCTCCACCGCCGTCTCGCAACTCATCGATACCTTCATCGTCCTCGGCATCGGCTTCTGGCTGCCCGGCTACATCGACACCAAAACCTACATCAACCTCTCGTTCACCAACTACACCTACAAGTTCCTGATCGCCGTCAGCCTCACGCCCATCATCTACCTCGCCCATGCCGCCATCGAGCGCTACATCGGCGCCGAACACCACACCGGCCCCATCACCCCGGCCAACCCGCAGGTGATCGAAGGCTAGAAGTTCAGCCGCAGCGCGATCTGCACCCTCCTCGGGCTGCGCGTCGCCGTCGGCTCGAGAAACAGCGGGTCCGTCTGCACTGTCCCCCCGGCGGCGCCAAATCGCGCCGTCGGCGAGATCGTTGAGAACTGCGGGCTGTTCAGCGTGTTGTAGGTCTCAAAGCGCAGTTCCAGTCGCCGCCGCTCCGCAAGCTGGATCACCCGGAACACGCTCACATCCCAGTTCACCCACCCCGGCTGCCGCAGGATCCCCGCGCCAATATTGCCCACCTCGCCCACCACCGGCGCGGCAAATCGCTCCGCCAGCGGCCCTGCCGTGCTCACCAGATTCATGCGCGCGCCCTCGCTCGGTGAGCCCGTGATGTCACTCCCCGTCGTCAGCGCATAGCCCGGCGTAAACGGCCCGCCGCTCTGCCCTCGCGTAATCCCCACCAGCTCCCACCCATCGGTCACCTTCCCAAGCAACGGCTGCTGCAATCGCTTGCCCAGCGCCGGGATCTTCATCGTGTAGCGGAAGTTGTAAACATGATTACGGTCAAAGCTCAGCGGCCCGTAATTCCGGTCCCGTGGCGCAAAGAACGGGCTTACCGTACTCGTGTCCGTGCTCGCCGTCCCCAGCGCCTTTGAGAACGTATACGCAAACGCCCACGTCATCCCGTTCCGGAATCGCTGCCCCGTCGACACCTGCAACGAGTGGTAGTTCGAGTTCGATCCAAACTCAAACAGATTGATGTCGCCATACCCGCGCACCGGCCGCAGGAAATTCGGCGGATACGGCCGCGCCGACGTCGTAATGCTCAGGTCCCGATTCTGCGGGTTCACATCCAGATGGTTCGCCCGCAGCGGCACCGGGTTGATGTTCCGTAGCCACAGCTGATGGTTGCCAATTGCTCCCACATAGCTCGCATCAAGCACCAGCGTCTTGCTGAACTGATGCTGCACTCCCATGCTGAAGTTATACGTCGTCGGCGGCGTCTGCCGCCCCAGCATCGAGGTCACTGTCGCCGCCGGCGCCAGCACGCCACTCCCCGCTGCCTGCGCCAGTCCATCCAGCGTCCCGTTGTACACCGTCGGCGTGTAGATTGTCGGCGGGTTCGCGAGCAACCCCATCGTAGGGTTGCCTTGGATGCGGTCATAGAACACGCCCGCCCCGCCACGGATTGCCGTCTTCTGCTTCCCAAACGGATCCCACGCAAATCCCACCCGGGGCGCCAGGTACACCGGCGCCTGCGAGTACAGCCCCCGCGGCACACCATTCTGCCCGCCGATCACCATGCCCTCGGCCGGATTGCCGCGCCCCGGCGCATACGTGCCAATGTAGCTCTGCGAAAACACCTGCCCCGAGATCGGGTCCTGCGCCACGCGCTGCCCGTTTACCAGCGCCGGCCGCATCAGCACCGGCGCGTTCTCGATCCGGTAATCCCCCAGCGAAAACGCCGCCAGCTGCAGCCGCGCATCATACTGCGGCGCGTTGATGTAAGCCCTCACCCCGTAGTCAATCAGCAGGTAACGGTTCACGCGCCAGGCGTCCTGCAAAAACACCTCGAGGTTCGTAAACCGGAATTGCCCCTGCGGTCGCGCGTTCGCCTCCGAGTAGCTGTCAAACGTGCCCGTCAGCGCGTTCGCATACGCATAGTTCGTATCGAGCGGATTGTTCGCGTTCACGTTAAAGCTCAACGTCCCGCGCGTCGCCACGCTCGCGCTCTGGTCCTTGCGTGTCCTCTCGAGATACACGCCAAACTTCACCGTGTGCGTCCGCCAGATCTTCGAGAAGTTCTGCACCAGGCTGAAGATCGTGTTCGAGTTGTAGTAGGGGATCCCGTTGTTCAGCGTCGGGTTCGCATAATTCGGCACCGGCGAGAACGTCATGTTCGGGATAAAGCCCTCCGGGTTCAGATCCGGCCGCCACTGCGGAATATCGATGTTCCGGTCCTTGCGCCGCACCGCCGCCTCATCCTCCGGGTAGAAGTACAGCTTGTTGTACGTCGCCCCTACAATCGTCTCCGAGATCAGGCTCCCAAACGTCGCCACGTTCGAGATCGTTGCCCCGCGCCCCGGTCGCTTGTAGGTGATCGCGCTCAGCGGAAAATTCACGCTGCCATTCACCCATAGCCCATACTGCGGCGCCTGGTCCTCAAAGCTGTTACTCAGCCGCAGATACGTCTGCATGTTCTTCTTCACGGCATAATCAATCCGCGCCGTCTCCGAGTGCCGCGCGAACGTTCCACTCAGGTTCGAGATGTAGTTCCACTGGTTGCGCCGCGCCACAATCGGTTCCACAAAGTTCGGCAGCGGAAACAGATTCAACACCGCCCGTCCCTTCTCGCTGATCCGGCTCGCCGGCACAATGTTGCCCGGAAACTGCACCCGCGCCGTCGGCGTCGCCGCCTGCGGGTCATACACCCGGATCGCCACATTCCCCGCATCAAACGTCTGCGAGAAATCACCACCCCGCTCCATCGCCGTTGGCACTCTCACCGTCCGCGCCGCCCCCGAAGGAAACTTCTGCCGTTGAAACTCCTGGTTCCAGAAGAAAAACATCTTCGACTTACTCTGGTTCCACTTCCCCGGTATGTATACCGGTCCCCCAATTGCATAGCTGCCAATGTTGTAACGATACGGCGGCCGCGCAATGCCGTTGCGGTTATTGAAGTACTCATTCGCGCTATACGATTCATGCCGGTGAAACGCCCCGATCGAGCCGCGATACTGCTTGCCGCCCCCGCGCGTGATCACCGTGATGCTGCCGCCTGAGTTGCGTCCGTACTCCGCCGCATAGTTCGACATCA
>CAZBTA010000120.1:0-15151 GCA_964494515.1 uncultured Bryobacter sp. | reverse complement strand
ACGGAGGCAGTGCCGCGGGTGCTCGATCTGTATGCCGCGCTGCCTTCGATCACGGGCAAGCTGGAACTCGAATATGAGGGCGAGCTGAAGGGCAGCGACAACATTGCGCGCGACCTGATTCGCCAATCGGTGGCGCTCGTGTATTCGCGCCTGATGGATGGCGAGAACATGAAGCAGGTGGTGCAGTGGTTTGACCTCGGTGGGTCGCTGCAATTGCCGGAGCTGGCCACCGCGAGTGAGCTGGTAAATGAACTGAACCAGATTCAGGGCTTGATGGAGAAGACGGCCAAGCTGGGACTGGGCGTGCGCGAATCGGACGCCCGCCGAGCTGCGGCAGCCGAGTTTATTCTCGAAGGCCTTTACGCGCACCGTCGCATCAATCGCAACGAAGAGCAGGCGTTCGTCAGTGGTGAACGTCGCCGCGAAGGCCAGGCCGAAGGGGCCGAAGAGCCGCAAGGGCGCCGGGAACGGCGCAAGCAGCAGTTTCAGTAATTGAGGAGAAATCGCCATGCGACGTGTGCGTTATTCAAAGTTCACGGGTGAAGACCTCGACATCAGCGCCGAAGACCTGATGCGAGCGCTGGGCGATTTCTTTCTCGACAGTGGCTTTCAGGATTGGTGGAACCCCAACCCCAACCAGCGCCAAACCTGGGAGGGCCTGAAAAACGCCATTCTGCAGGCGCTGCTCGAAGGCAACATGTTTGAAGACGAGGATCGCGCGCGACAGATCCGCGAGATGCTCGAGCAGATGCAGCCGGAGGAGCTTGAAAAGTTGTTGGGCCGGCTGGCTCAGAAACTTGTGGATGAAGGCTACGTGCAGGCGCCGCAGGGCGGTGGGGCAGGTGAGGGGGAAATGGATGTCGAGGTGGAGACGACGGACAAGTCGGTCGACTTCCTCGGGTTCAAGACGCTGAAGGATTTGCTCGGCAGCATGGGCCACGCGAGCTTTGGCGCGCACGACACTCGTGATCTGTCCACGGGCATCGAAGCAAGTGGCGCCACCAAGCCATATGAGTTTGGCGACACGCTGAACCTCGACATCACCGAAACGTTGTCCACCGCCTTGCGGCGGCAGGGATTACGGGACAATTTTGATCTCGAGTATTCTGACCTGCAGATCCACCAGAGCGAATACCAGAGCTCGTGCGCGACGGTGCTGATGCTCGATTGCAGCCACAGCATGATCCTCTATGGGGAAGACCGCTTTACCCCGGCCAAGAAGGTGGCGCTTGCGCTGGCGCAGTTGATCCGGACGCAGTATCCGGGTGACACGCTGCGCTGTGTTTTGTTCCATGACACGGCCGAAGAGGTGCGATTGGGAGACCTGGCGCGGTTGCAGGTGGGCCCTTATTACACGAATACGAGAGATGGCCTGATTCTTGCGCAGCGCATTCTGAATCGCGAGAAGAAGGACATGAAGCAGATCATCATGATCACCGACGGCAAGCCGAGCGCGTTGACTCTCGACGATGGGCGCGTGTACAAGAACGCGTTTGGCCTCGATCCGCTGGTGATCAGCCGCACGCTTGAGGAAGTTAACCGCTGCAAGCGGCAAGGCATTCTGATCAACACGTTCATGCTGGCCACTGATCCGGCGCTGATCAACTTCGTGCGGCAGGTGACGCAGATGTGCCGGGGCAAGGCGTACTTTACGACGCCGATGACGCTGGGCGAATACCTGCTGCTCGACTACATGAACCGCAAAACCCGCACCGTCCACTAAGCTTCGTATACTGGGCTGCTATGAAGCATTCCCTGTTGCTCGCGCTCGTCCTGGCTGGTTCCGCGTTTGCGCAAAAGCCGAGTCTTGAAGAATTGAAGAAGGAAGCCATCGCTCAAGTGGAATCCCGCTCGAAGATGGTGCAGGAAATCGTGGATATGGTGTTCAGCTTTGGGGAGCTGGGCTTTCAGGAAGTAGAGACCTCCAAGTATCTGACCGGGATTCTGGAGAAGAACGGATTCAAAGTGGAGCGCGGTGTGGCCGGCATTCCAACGGCATGGGTGGCGACGTGGGGTGAGGCGAAGCCGGTAATCGGTTTCATTACGGATATTGACGGGATTCCGAAGGCATCACAAAAGCCCGGTGTTGCGTTTCATGATCCGGTGATCGAAGGCGCGCCGGGGCACGGCGAGGGCCACAACTCGGGGAACGCCGTAAATGTGGTGGCGGCGATTGTGCTTAAGGAGCTGATGACCAAACACGGCATCAAGGGGCAACTGAAGATCTTCCCTGGGGTGGCGGAAGAACTGGTGGCCACCAAGGCGTTCTATATCCGCGCTGGATTGCTGAAAGATGTAGACATCATGCTCGGCTGCCATGTGGGACGCGAACTCGCGACATCGTGGGGGCATCCGGCGGTGAACAGCGGGCTGGTGAGTGTGCAGTACACGTTTAAGGGTGAGTCAGCCCATGCCGCCGGCGCGCCGTGGAAGGGGCGTAGCGCCCTTGATGGCGTTGAGCTGATGAATGTGATGTGGAACTACAAGCGCGAACATCTGCGGCCGGAGCAGCGTTCGCACTACGTCATCATCAATGGCGGCGACCAGCCGAACGTGGTGCCGCAGGAAGCAACGGTTTGGTACTTCTTCCGCGAGCAGGATTTTCCGCGGATCAAAGAACTGCATGAGTTTGGCTCGACCATGGCCAAAGCCGCGGCGCTGGCCAGTGGGACGACGTTTACGCAGAAGGTAGTGGGCTCAGCCTGGCCGAACCACTTCAACAAGACCGTGGCGGAGACGCAGTACAAAAACATGGAGATGGTTGGCATGCCGAAGTGGACCGAAGCTGACCAGACGCTGGCGCGCGAGCTGCAGCGCGAGCTGGGTGTAGCCAAGGTGGATCCGTTGCCGGAGAAGGTGAAGACGCTTGAGGCCCCGACGCAGTGGCGCGGCGGTGGCAGCGATGATGTGGGTGACATCAGCTGGGTGGTGCCGATGACGTATCTGCGTTACCCGGCCAATATTCCGAACCTGCCGGGGCACCACTGGGCGGATGCGGTGTCGATGGCGACGCCGATTGCCCATAAGGGATCGACGGTTGGCGCCAAGGTGCAAGCAGCGACGGCGCTGGATTTTCTGTTGCGTCCGGAGTTGGTGACCGAGGCCTGGAAGTATTTCAAAGAAGTGCAAACGAAAGATTTGCAATACAAGCCACTGATCTCTGACACCGACCAGCCGGCGATCGAACTCAATGCCGACAAGATGGGACGCTATCGCGAGCAGATGCGCAAGTTTTATTACGACCCCAGCAAATACAGCACTTATCTGGAGCAGTTGGGGATTTCATATCCGACGGTGATGAAGAAGACCGATAGTAAGCCATCGGCTCCCGCCCAACTTCCGTAAAAAATTAGTACCTTCAAGAGTCACAAAAAACAAAAAGGTGCGCTATGCTCTTCGAATATTCGATGAGTTACCGCATCTTTTTTCTTGTACTGATTACAAATTCGCTACTGTTTGGCATTGAGTGGAAGCCAGTAACCCCTGACCAGTTAGGCCTGAAAACCCCCAAAGTGGAAGCCAATGCCGATGCGGAGGCCATTTTCTGGCAAGTGGCCGTGCATGACGACCCGGCCGGTAATGGATATCTGAATCACATTGCAGAGAACTACATCCGCATCAAGCTGTACAACGCTCGAGCGGTGGAGAAGTTTGGCAACGTCGAAATCCCTTTTTATTCAGAACTAAAGATGAGTATCACGGGAATTCGGGGCCGCACGATCAAACCTGATGGGACTATCGTCGAGTTGCCTGGGAACGAAATTGCCGAGCGTACTGCAGCGAAGCTAAAGCGGGCTAATGTGAAGGTGAAAGCATTTGCCTTCAAAGGGCTTGAGCCTGGCGCCATCATCGAGTACATGTGGACGGAAGTTCACTCCGAGTACGTGCCACGCTACACGGAATTGCCCATGCAACGGGATATTCCGATCTGGGATGTAACGTATCAGGTGCGGCCCTTTACGGATTTCTCGATGGGAGAGCGCATGGCAAGCTACCCATTTAACTGTCAGCCGTCGCCCTGGGAACCGGTGCGCGGGGATGTAAATCGCGGTGGTTACGTCTGGACATCAGTCAAGAACATGAAGGCATTTGTTGAGGAGCCCTATATGCCTTCAGAGGACAATGCGAAGGCTTGGGTGCTGATTTATTATGCGCCGCCACACTCGGACAAGCCAGCTTCCTTCTGGCCCTCCAAGGGCAAGCAGTTGTATTCCGAGTATCGCAAGTCGATCAAGATCAACGACGACATCAAAAAGCTCGCCAATGAAGTTGCCAGTAAAGAATCTACTCCCTTCGGAAAGGCGTTCGCCCTGGCAGAGTACTGCCAAAAGAACATCGCGAATGTTAGCTACAACGGCGAGGGCATGACGAATGAAATCCGCCGGAAGTTCTTCAGTGATCGCAAGGACAGTTTCAATACGACCGATACGCTCAAGTTAAAGGTGGGTACGGCGCGTGACATCACGGCGTTGTTCTTCGCGATGGCGGAAGCAGCCGGGCTGAATCCTGTTTATGTGCGGGGTGGGAGCTCGCAGACCGCTATGTTCCGGGCTGATTTTCTCGATTCGTACCTCTTGCGAAACACAGTCGTGGCGATCCGTGAGGGCGATGAGGCGGTTCGGTTTTATAATCCGGGAATCTTCTACAGCCAGCCCGGAATGCTCGATATTGATGAGCAGGGGCAGGCGGGGTTGTTTGTCGATCCGAAGAATCCGAAGCTGATTTTGATTGCCAACACACCGCCGGATCGTTCCGTGTTGCGGCGCAATGCGGATCTGACCATTAACGACGAAGGCACGATTACAGGTAAAGTCAGCATCTCCTTTGGTGGCCACTTCGCGATGGAAGAAAAGCTCAGGCTGGATGGCGCGGATCGTGCTCCGGCCGAAGAGCGATTGCGGAAGCGATTTGAGGCGCAGTACCCCGGTGCGAAACTCACCAACTTCAAAATCGAAGACGCCAATAAGCCGATCGTTCCCTTAAAGGTGAGCTTCGATATCGAAATGGAGAACTACGGTCAACGGACGGGCAAGCGCATGTTCTTCCAACCGGCATTTTTCCAGTTTGCCGAGCGGCCCTTGTTTACCGCAAGCACGCGCACGCAAGCGATGTACTTTCCTTACGCCTATATGGAAGACGATCAGGTGACCATCAACTATCCGACCACTTTTGGGCTCGACAGCGCCGAACTGCCCGGCAGCATCAAGTTGGGCGACATCGGCAACTACCAGCTTTCAGGTGCGTCGGTGAACGGTAAACCCCAATTACGCATTACGCACAAGATGTTGTGGGGCGCCTCGGGTGGCAATTACATTGAAGCGCAGGCCTACCCAGCTGTGAAGCAGGCATGGGACATGATCAACAAGGCGAATACGACGATGCTGACATTGAAGGTGAAGGAATGAGGGCGCTGTTCTTCACTCTGTTGCTAACGCTGCCACTGATGGCCGATGTGCCTTCATGGTTGAGCGAGTTGTCGGCGACGACACTACCGGTTTATCCGGCGAAAACAAAGGCAGTTTCGCTTTTCAATGAAGAGCGCGTGGTGGTGGAACCCAGTGGCAAGCGCACCACGACGATCCGCAAAGCCTTTAAAGTCCTCACTAGCGAAGGCAAAGAAGAAGCGGTTGCCGTACTGGATTACGATACCAAGGGATCGAAGGTGAGGGACCTCAAGGGTTGGTTGATCGCCCCGTCGGGAAAGGTGCGTGAGTACTCAAGGAAGGATGCGATCGAGGGGAGCAGCAAGGCTTCCTATTCTCTTTATTCGTCGACCAAGTACACGATGCTCAGTGTGAAGAGCGACATCGACACTGGCGGTGTATTCGGTTTTGAAGCGACGCTTGAGGAGGACAGCGTGTTCTCCCAATTCATCTGGAATTTCCAGGATGATCTTCCGCATCTGTTGAGCCGGTTTCAGTTGACTGTTCCCGCTGGATGGAAGGCAGAGGCCAAGGCTTACAGCGGCGCGAATGCCCAACCCATTGTTTCTGGCAACACATACACTTGGGAGGCCCGCTCGCTGCCACCGATGGAATGGGAAGCCGGTTCTCCACGCTTTATCTCGATTCTTCCGCGCGTCGCAGTCAGCATGATTCCGCCGGACGGAACGCCAATGATTGGCGGGCCGCTTGCGTGTTTTCGGACGTGGAAGGATGTGTCGGATTGGGAGTCGGGCCTGATTGAGCCACAGTCGCAGGTGACGGCGGCGATTCAATCGAAGGTGGCCGAGCTCACGGCTGGCAAATCTGACCTGATGGCGAAGATCGAGGCCTTGGCTGAGTATGCGCAAAAGATCCGCTATGTGTCGATCTCGATCAATACTCAGCGTGGCGGCGGTTACGTGCCGAACAAGGCGGATGAAGTGTTGCTCGCGGCCTATGGTGATTGCAAGGACAAATCGAATCTGCTGCGAACGATGCTGAAGGTGATTCAGGTGGAATCCTACCCGGTGGGTATTTATTCTGGCGATCCGCGCTTTACCCTCGATGACTTCCCATCGCCGCACCAGTTCAACCACGCGATCATTGCGATTCGTGTTCCGGAGACCGTGGACCTTCCCGCTGTGGCTACGTACCCGGATTTTGGGCGGATCCTTTTCTTCGACCCCACGGATACGCATGTACCGTTTGGCTACCTCCCCGAGCATGAGCAGAACTCAAATGTGCTTCTCACTACGGCCGGTAAGGGGGCACTGGTCAAGACCCCCAAAGTGAGCGAAAAACTCAATCACCTGCAACGCACATGGTCACTCGCCATTGATGCGGAGGGTACCGTCGCTGGCACTATGACGGAAGTTTCCACCGGCCAGGCGGCCTTCCGCGAACGCGAGATGCACGAGGGGCTGACGCCCGATCGATATCGCAAGATGATGGACGCTTTTCTGGCCCGCTCCATGGCCGGCTCGGAGATCACTGAATTGACGTTGAACTATGACAACGCCAAGAAGGAGTTTCGCACGGTGATGCAGTTCCGCGCGCCGGCATATGCCCGCATCATGCAGGGGCGGCTATGGATGTTGCGCTCTGTTCCGGTACAACTCGGGAGTCTGCCTAACACCAACCCCAAGGAACGTGAGCGTCCGCTGGTGGTACGGTCTGTCAATTTCGATGAAGACGTGACTTGGACACTTCCCGCAGGTCTAAAGCTGGATGAGTTGCCGGATCCTGGCATCGCCATGCTCGGAAAGAACAAGCAGTTGTCGGTGTGGAAGCAGAATGGTGACGTAGTCAGCCTGAAGCGGCATCTTGAGTTTGAGAGCGACGTGATTCAGCCCGATGGCTACAAGAAGTTCCGTGACTTTATCAGCCGCTTCCATGGCGCTGGTGAGGCGCCAATTGTTCTTTTGAAGCAGTAGCGCTATTTGGTGGCGACGACGGAAATCGCCACCCGTCCACGGGGGATCGCGAACGGCTGAATGGTGGTGCGCGACGGGGGACGCAGCAGGAAGAAGCTCGCGTAGGCGCTGTTCATCTTGGCGAATTCGTTGATGTCGGCGAGGAAAACGTTGGTGGCGACCACCTTGGTGATGCTCGATCCGAGCAACTTGAGGCGCGCGTCGAGAGCGCCGAGCACGGCGGCCGTTTGCTGTTCGACATCAGCGCCACCCGCTGGCACCTCTACCCCACACTGCACAAACTGTTTGGTCGCCTTGCAGCCGGCGGGCTTGTCGAGGCCGGGCAATTCGAGTTCGCCCGTCTGCTTGGCCTTGTGGGCATAAGCGGTGATCTCAAGCGGTGTTTCAACAGGCAGGCGCGGTACGAAGAGCGTCGAATGCGGCGGCACCTTGCCACTGAACGAATCTTTCAGTACCTGTTCGACGATGGGTTCTTGCGCCTTGTCGGTGAGATAAATCTGCAGCGAGAAAACATTGGCAAGGTCCAGTTGGCCAGCTCGCAGGATGTTGCGCACATTGTTGATGCACTGGATGGCCTGACCACGAGTGTCAGCGGGGCGCTTGCCACTGCCGTCGCCCACGCCCTGGCCGGAGACAAACACAAAGTCACCGATCGCGATACCCGGCGAGTAGGGGCCAACGGGCTTTGGACCCGATGATGGGGCCAACTGCTTCACTTCCTGCCCGAAAAGAGAAATAGAGAGGACCGCCAGTAGTACGCTGCGCATCCTCTCTAATTTAATACGGAAGGTTAGGTTTAGTTAGGGTTTTCTTTCTCGGTCGGACGGCGCTTCAGAGTCGGACGTTCATCTTCGTCGGTCTTCGTCTTCTTGCCGTCTTCGTCTTCCACGGTCGAGGTGCCATCGCCCGGCTTACGACGCAGACGCGGACGGTTGGGGTCCTGCGGGTCGAGCTTGCGGCGATTGTGCAGCGCGGCGAGGCGAGACTTAACGTCCTGGAACTCGCTGGTGGTGACGACATATTCCGGCCGTTCCTTCAACAGTTCCTGGATGTTCTTCTGGGCGTTCTCCACACGTTCATCGGTCGGCGGGTGAGAGGAGAAGACCTTGGCGAGGGTACCTGGCTTGCGCTTTTCCTTGGCCTGCAACTTCTCAAAGAAGTCGATAAACGCGCCCGGATCGTAGCCGGCCTTATACATGTACTGCAAGCCCAACAGATCCGCTTCGCGTTCAAAACCACGGCTGAACATCAGAAAGCCGACAGGGATGGCCACCTGCGCCGCCTGCCGGATACCAAACCCGGCCCAGCCGCCCATGAAGATCAGCGGGATTGTCGCCAGATTGGCAATCTGGCCGCGCGTGGCGCCGCGTGTGCCATGACGGGCGGCGATGTGAGCAATCTCATGCCCCATCACGCCGGCGAGCTCAGCTTCAGTATCCGCCGCGAGGATCAACCCCGAGTTGATAAAGAAGAAGCCACCCGGCAGGGCGAAGGCATTGATTTCTTCGGAATCCACCACCTTGATGGTGAAGGGTACCTTGGCGTCGGAATTGCGCACGAGGTTCTGACCCATGCGGTTGATGAACTCGGCCACAACGGGGTCGTCCACCATCTTGGCCGAACGCTCAATATCCTGGGCAAGGCTCTTGCCCAGTGCGATTTCTTTCTCGATCGAATACCAGTTGATGCCCTTGCCGACATCGCGTTCGCCGATGTCGTCGGGATTTTTCTTGGAAGGCTTTTTCTTCTTTTCTTCCTTCTCGGTGGCTTTGGGATCCTTCGTGGCCGTGTCTTCTTGTGCGAAGGCAAGACCAAAAGCAAGCAGAGTGAGAGCAATGAACTTCATGTGGCGAGTGCCTCCGGCGGATCTCTTCCTGTCTACAGCTTATAACGTATTGTGGAAAGAATGAGTTTCGCCGTAGAACCAAACCGTGACGATTTTCCGGTTCGTTCCCAACTTTTTTACATGAATCACGCCGCGGTGGCCCCTTTACCCCGCCCGGCGGCCGACGCCATGCGCTGGTATTTGGACGATGCGATGAGTTGGGGAAGTTTCCATTACCCCGAGTGGATGGGCGCCTGCGAGGGCGTTCGCACCGAGTTGAGCCGCATGATCGGCTGCGAAACGGGCGAAGTGGCGCTGGTCAAAAACACGAGCGAGGGCATTGCGACCGTTCAAATGGGCCTGACCTGGAAGCCGGGCGACATCGTGGTGGCGTTTCGTGAGGAATTCCCGGCCAACTTCTACTGCTGGAAGCTGCTTGAGGAACGCGAGGGGTGTGTGGTGCGCTGGCTTAGCATTTACGACCCGCTGGAGAAAATTGACGAAGCTTGCCGCGGCGCTCGCCTGCTGGCGATCAGCTGGGTGAACTACCTCAGCGGATATCGTGTGGACCTCAAGGCGATCGGCGAGATCTGCCGTCGCCATGGTGTTTTCTATTTTGTCGACGCGATCCAGGGGCTTGGAGTTTTTCCGCTCGACGTCAAGGAATGTGGCATTCACGCCCTCGCCGCCGATGGCCACAAGTGGTTGCTGGGGCCGGAGGGCTGGGGTGTTCTCTACGTCGCGCGCGAAGTGCAGGACGATATCTTCCCTGTAGAGTTTGGCTGGACGAACGTCAAGTATTGGGCCGATTATTCCAGTCGCGATATGACGCTGCGGCCCGATGCCGGCCGCTACGAGCCGGGCACGCTCAACGTCATCGGCAGTTTTGGACTGCGCGCCTCGATGAAGTTGCTGAATGAATTTGGCCTTGAGAACGTCTCGGCGCGGGTGATGCATCTGGCTGGGCGCCTCGAGCAGGGCTTGCGTGAGCTTGGTTGTGAGCTGATGATCGAGCGCACGGCCACCACCGGATCGGGGATTCTGAGCTTCCGTAAAGAGGGCGTCGACTCCAATCAATTGCAGGCAACACTCAAGACGCGCAAGGTGCTGGCGGCGCCGCGTCAGGGTTATGTCCGCTTTTCGCCCCACTTCTATCTGGGGGACGACGATATTGAAGGCGTTCTTGCGGCCGTTCGTGATAGCTTGTAAACGATATGAAGCTCGGGGCAGTGACTTATAACGTCCTTAAGGATTGGGACGTCGACACGATTATCAAGAATCTTGAGGCGTCCGGATTTGAAGCCGTCGAATTACGCACGCAGCACAAGCATGGTGTCGAGCCTACCCTGGCCAAGGCAGACCGTGAAGCGGTGGCGGCGAAGTTCAAGCGTTCGAAGATTCGCCTGCTCAGCTTTGGCTCAACGGCGGAGTTCCAGTCACCCGATGAGGCCGTGCGCCGCAAGAATGTCGATGACGCGAAAAAGTTCATCGAGCTTGCACACGACACAGGCGCCTGGGGTGTCAAGGTGCGTCCGAACGGTATGCCTGAAGGCGTACCGGAAGCCACCACGATCGGGCGCATTGCCGAATGCCTCAAGGAGCTTGGCGATTTCGGCGCTGGCTATGGAGTTGAAGTCTGGGTAGAAGTGCACGGCAAGATCACGCAGAACCCTCCCGTGAGTGCCGCCATCATGAAGGCTACGCGCCACCAGCAGGTGGGCCTGTGCTGGAACTCGAACCCGACCGACATCGTCAACGGCAGCGTGCGCGAGAGCTTTGAGCTGCTCAAGCCCTGGATCCGCAATGTGCATATCAACGAGCTTGCCGGGCCATATCCGTACCGCGAGTTGTTCCGCCTGCTGCGCGACATGAAGTATGAGCGCTACACGCTGTGCGAGGCCACCGAGAGCAAAGAGCCGGAGCGGTTTTTGCGCTGGTATTCAGCGCTGTGGCGTGAGCTCAATCGCGTTTAGTCTGAGAACTTCGATGAGAATCCTGATGCTTGCCCTGATCTGCGCCGCCGCCATGCTGGCGCAGCCCGTGGACCTGTACCTGCTGATTGGCCAGTCCAACATGGCCGGGCGTGGCGTGGTGGGGGAAGAGGACAAGCGGCCGACGCCGAATGTCTATGCCTTCGACAAGGAGCGCAAGTGGGTGCCAGCGGTGGATCCGATTCACTTTGATCGTCCGGATCGCACCGGTGTGGGGCTGGGGCGTAACTTCGCCGCCACCCTGATCGAGTTCAAGGCGGCGCGTAGCGTGGGGTTGATTCCGGCGGCCTTTGGCGGATCAGCGCTGAGCGAGTGGGTGCCTGGCAGTACGCATTACACGAATGCCGTGGAACGCGTGAAGGCGGCGCTAGCTGCCGCTGGGCCTGGAGCGCGGCTGCGCGGAATCTTGTGGCATCAGGGTGAAGCGGACTCGAGCGACGAGGAACGCGCCGTTACCTATCGCATTCGCTTTCAGAAGGTGATGGCCGCTTTGCGCAAGGACCTGGGCGCCGAGAATGTGCCGCTCGTCGTGGGCCAGTTGGGCGAGTTTGTCAGCGACAAGACTTATCCGTTCGTGCATGTTATCAATCGCGAACTCGCGACCATTCCGTTGTACGTCCCGCTCAGCGGCTTTGTCTCAAGCCGCGGACTCAAGGACAAAGGCGACGCGCTGCACTTCGATACGCCGAGCCTGAAGGAATTTGGCCGCCGCTATGCGCTGGCGCTCATGGCGCTGGAGCATTAAGAGACGGGCGTGGGTGAGGAGAAGAAGTTGCGGATCTTGCCCAGCAACTGCTCGGTAAACGATAGCTGTTGGCCGTTTGGGTTCGTTTGTTCAGCCCGATTCAGCTTGGCCTGATTGGCGGACTGGCGCGTGGCAACCGTTTGCGCGAGGTGTCGCGCGACGCTGGGACGTTTGGCGAGAATCGGCTCCAACACTGCCTTGCTCACCTCGAACACCACCACGCTGGTCGCCGCCTCGATGGTTGCCGAACGAGGCGCCCCGGTCAGCAGCGACATCTCACCAAAGTAATCGCCGGCCCGCAATCTTCCCACGATCTGCCCCTGTTCATCCGTATTGCGGATGCTCACCTCAAGCAAGCCTTCGGCCACCACGTAGAGCGAATCCCCGGGCGCCCCCTGTTCGACCACGGCTTGCCCTTCGAGAAACTCATGTCTTATGGCGGCGTGGGCGATCGCATTGAGCTCGTGCACCTCAAAGGCGGTGAAGAGATCCGCACGACTCAGCACGTCAAAGGCCCCCGGCGCGATTTGTGTCTCAAGCGGCGCATGAACGACTTCATGCCGGTTGCGCGCCGGCTTGATGCCCGCCGAGGAGAGGCTGCGCAGTACCGATTGCAGCACCGTGCTGCGCACGCGAGCGATCGAGATATCCGGGTCATGCCAGTAGCGCACGAGAAAGATCAATCCTTCTGTGGTGATGCCTTCAATGAGCACATCCGGGGCAGGCTGCGGCAGGGGGCCTTCGGCGGCAAGCGCCCCGGCGAGGATCACGCGCAGGGCTCGGTCAAGATCAACGGTGGGGTCGAGGGGAATGCGAATGATCTGTCTGGTCCGCCCGTGGGGAGCGAATACGTTCGTGACGGCCATCGTTGCCAGATGGCCATTGGGGATGAAGATTGTCTTGGTATCGTCGCGGGCGTGCACACGAGTGCTGCGCCAGTTGATTTGCTCCACGCGGGCAAGGATCTCTTCATTCCCTTCGCGCCACTCAATCCAGTCGCCGATGTGGAAGGGCGGGTCGAGGTGCATGGCGATCCCGCTGAACAGATCAGAGATCAGGCTGCGCGCCGCAAAGCCAAACACCAGGCCAACGATGCCGGAAGTGGCCCAGATACCGGTTACGCTCTGGCCGAAAACGAAACTCAGGATGCCGGTGAGCGCAAGGCCGAAGATCGTCATTGCGACGAGGTGCTTCAGCAGGGCTGGCACTGGGCGGGAGAAGCGTTCCCACGCGGCGACATGAAGAACTTCGTTCAACAGCCAGGCGCCAGCGAGCCAGATGCCGATGTCCGTCGCGCGACGCAGCGGGGGGTAGGGCAGGGAATTAGCGTAGAGAAAGGCGAGCAGCGCAAGGCTCGGCCAGAAGAGTCGGCGAAACGACACGACCCCCGAGTGTAGCGAACGATTATTTCGCTTTGATGACCAAAACGGTCAAGTCGTCGGCTTGCTCGGCCTCGCCGGCAAACGCATCGGCCGCATCAATGACGCGCTGGCGAATCTCGGTTGGAGTGAGCAAATGCGATGCCTCGAGCAGGTGGCGCACATCAACGTCATCCCACATCTCACCATGGATATTCGTCGATTCACTCACGCCATCAGAGAAACACAGCAGGACATCGCCCGGCAACAAATCCACCGTCGCATCCTCATACATCGCAAATGAAAGCAAGCCAACGGGCGGCCCTCCCGTGGAGAGGCGCTCCACCTTGCCTGTGGCCGCGCGGTAAAGCATCGGTTCCACCTGGCCGGCATTGACGTATGTGAGCTTCTGGAAAGTGGGGTCGAATTTGCCGCAGAACAAAGTCGAGTAACGCTCGGAGCGCGAGAACGATTCGACGGCCTTGTTAAACGAACCCATCAGCCCGGCGAGTGATTCGGGTGGGGTCATCACCTGCGAACGAATCGAGGCCTGAATGCTGGCCATCAATACTGCTGCCGCGATGCCCTTGCCGGCAACGTCGCCGAGAGTGAAGAACAACGCGCCGTCTGACATGGTGATGAAGTCATAGTAATCGCCGCCGACGCTCTTGGCCGGGCGACAGGCCGCGGCACAGGCGATGCGGTCAAACTCGGGGCTGACTTCGGGGAAGAGGCGTTGTTGCACATTGCGCGCGATCTCAAGTTCGCGCATCATCAGGCGCGCGGCTTCGGCCTCAAGGCGCAGACGTTGATTCTCAATCGCGGAGGCGGAATAGTTGGAGGCCAACGCCAAAAGGTCGACGTCTTCGGTGGAGAAGCCGCCCGGTTTGTTCAACGCCTGCAGTGCTCCAATCACTGTGCCGTCAGAAGAGCGCAACGGGATGACAAGAACAGACTTGGTGACGTAATCGCCCACGGGCCGAAAGAAGCGGGGATCGTTGGCGGCGTCGTTGACGACGATCGTCTCGTTGCCCTCGATTGCCGCGCCGACAAGCCCTTGTCCCATGGGGATGCGGATCTCCGGGACACCGTGTGCCACCTTGGTCCATAGCTCGCCGCTCTTGCGATCGATGAGCCAGATGCTACAGCGGTCGGCAGCCACCAGATCACGCGCCATATCGGCATTGAGCTTGAGGCTGGCGCCCATCTCGCGTGAGTCTCCGATTCGCGAGGCGTAATCGAAAATCACTTTTGAGATGTGCTCAGCTTGCATCGTTTCAATATTGTACCGAGGTCAGCTTGACACGCAAAATCTCATTTACAATCAAATGATTGATGCTGGCACAGCAGAACGGCGGTCTCCGTATGGAGCTTAAATTTTGGGGGGTGCGCGGGTCGATTCCCACGCCTGCTCCTGAGAACCTCGGCTTCGGGGGCAACACGACTTGTCTTGAAGTTCGACTCGGCAATGGTGACGTTGTCATCATTGACGGTGGCACCGGGGCTCGCAAGCTCGGTCTTGATTTGCTCCAGCGCAGCGCGGGCCAAAGTCTCAATCTCAACCTGCTGATGACCCACTTCCACTGGGATCATATTCAGGGCATTCCGTTCTTTGCGCCGCTGTACAGCCCGGCAAACCACATCCGATTTCTCACCACGAAGCCAGCAGAAGAAGTGCGCAACATTCTGGAAGGCCAGATGACGCACCCCTACTTTCCCGTGGCGTTCGATCTGCTTGCCGCCAAGCGCGAGTTTCATAGCATGGACGGCAAGATTGGTCAGAAGCTTTGCAACGACATGCTGACGGTGCATTCCTTTCCGCTGAACCACCCGCAAGGCGCATCCGGCTATCGCATGGAATCCGGCGGCGCCGTC